>NZ_JWIM01000039.1:0-19335 GCF_002896535.1 Mesotoga sp. B105.6.4
TGTAACTAGGTTTCTTCGAAGGCAACAGAGCATCTTCGTTACAGTATCTTGTGGGCTTGCATTTCGTGCATTTATTAGGTATAATTGTACCTATTGAGAGGAGGGAATGCATGGCTCATCGTATTCATATAAGAAATAAGGATACAGGGGTTACCTACGTTTATGAAGGAATATCTTACTGGGATAAAGAGAAGAAGCAGCCACGGAATAAGAGAGTGTGTATAGGAAAGATCGATCCTGAAACAGGTGAGTTCATTCCCTCAAAGAGACTTAATCCTGAACAGGCTGCTGTAAGAGATCCCGCTGTTACTGCTACTGCAAAGATTGTTGGTCCTGCAATGGTGCTTGATGCTGTGAGCAAAGAACTCGGGCTGGAGAAGGTATTGAAGGGTTGTTTTTCAAAGTTGTATCGGCAGGTTTTGTGCATGGCATACTACCTTGCTGTGCGTGGAGGTCCGCTGAGTCACTGTGAAGCTTGGAGTAAGAGTCATAGCAATCCATATGATGCCATACTCACAAGCCAGAGAATAAGTGAGATACTGAGGTCTTTAGGCGATGATGAAAGAGAGACCTTTTTTGCCAGGTGGACAAAGAAGGTGGTTGAGAACGACTATTTGTGTTATGACATTACATCAGTTTCTTCGTATGGAGAGCTCAACGAGTATGTGAAATATGGATACAATAGAGATAGGGAAAAGCTGAAACAGATCAACCTTGCACTTCTTGTTGGTCAACAGAGTCAGTTGCCCGCATATTATCATCGCTTACCTGGAAACATCAATGATGTAAGTACCTTGCATCACTTTCTGAAGACATTCAGTTACCTTGAACTACCCAAGCTACATCTTGTCTTGGACAAAGGGTTCTACAGTCAGCAAAACATAGACGAACTACTTGCTGCAAGAGACAAGTTCACTCTTGCCGTTTCCAACAGTCTCAAGTGGGTTAAGGGCATCATCCATGAGACCCGAGATAGTATCCAGACCCCAGAGAATTACCGCAAGGTCGATGGAGAGATCCTGTATGTACACTCAAGACTTTTCCCTTGGGGCAAGGATAGGCGACGCTGTTATGTTCATCTCTACTACAATGCACATGCAGCAGCCACTGCAATGGATACATTCACTGAAGAATTACTCTCTTACAAGGAAGAACTGGCAAGTGGGCAGACTGTAAGTGGTCATGAAGAGGCATACGATGCCTTCTTCACCATTAAGGAAACACCCGTCAGAGGGAGGAAGGTGTTGTTCAATAATGAAGCGATTATGAAATACCGCGATCGTTACGCAGGTTTCCTCGCAATCTTGACTAACGGCATTAAAGATCCTGTAGAAGCACTAAGGGTATACCGAAACAAGGATACGATCGAGAAGTCTTTTGATGACTTGAAGAATCAGCTGGACATGAAACGCCTGCGCATTCACAGTGCTGCTTCTATGGATGGCAGACTCTTTGTTCAGTTCATTGCCTTGATCCTTATGAGTGCTTTGAGAAAGAAAATGCGTGATACAAAACTCATAGAGAAATACACCGTCCGAGAACTCCTTCTCGAGATGGAAACATTAACTCAGGTACGATATTCAGGCAAGTACGGTCATATCCTTACCGAGATTACCAAGCCACAACGCGAAATACTCCAGAGTCTGAAGATTCAACCAAAGACATAGGTATAATTTGTCCGGGAAATTAGGTTGAGAAGAGAATAGGGGGGATCTTCGAATGATAGGCTTCTCCATCTTCTTTTCGCTAATTCTCGCCGGCGCCGCACTGACTCTCTACAGATTGCTGAGAGGGCCGACGGTTCCAGACAGAGTCGCAGCGCTAGATATATTGAACGTGATGATTACTAGTGCAATAGTATTGTTTTCTCTAATCGATGGCAATCCTCTTTTTCTAGATATAGCGCTTGTATATGCTGCGCTCTCCTTTCTTGAGACCATAGTGATTGCCAGGTATTTGGAGGGGAGAAGATGATAATACTGGATATTCTGGGATATGCGCTCTTATCCGTAGGCGCATGTTTCTTCTTTCTGGGAGGTCTTGGAATGCTGAGGATGCCCGACGTTTTTAACAGGCTTCAGGCAGGAACGAAGGCGACTACACTGGGCTCCTTCTCCGTGATACTCGGTGTGGGGCTGATAAATCCTCAGTGGCTACTGAAGACAATAATCATAGTTGTATTCATAGCTATTACAAATCCCGTCGGGAGTTCAGTGATCGCCAGAACGGCCCTGAAGAAAGGAATAACACCGATAACTAATCTGGAATCTCAAAAGAAACCGGACAGTCTCCCCGAAGGTGGTGAGGAAGTGTGAGCGTATTCTCGTTCATAATCGGAGTAGTGATGGTGGGACTGGCTATTTTCGCAATCGAAGCGAAGAAGCTGCTGAACTCCGTGATAATGCTCTCCGCAATGAGCCTTCTGTCTGTCATACTGTTTGTCATCATGAAGGCCCCAGATGTCGCAATAACGGAAGCTTCTGTTGGAGCCGGCCTCACTACGGCCATATTCCTCCTCTCCCTCAGGAAGCTGAAGCGAGCTGATGTAGAATGAAGCGGATACTCTCTGTAATTATTGCCCTTCTGTTCTTCTTCATGATCGTAACAGTTCTCAATTCCGACTCTTCCGATTCTATGGGGATTCCAAGATATGGCGAAGTGAAGCTCTCCGAAAGAGTCTCTGCGAAATACATCGAGAAATCGGTGAATGAGAATCAGGATGAGATTCGTTTCGGAGTAACTGCCGACGCCGAGACTGGTTCGGCAAACATGGTTACTTCGATTGTCGTCAACTACAGATCATTCGACACCCTCGGAGAGGTGACGGTACTCTTCATTTCGGCAACCGGAGTTGGACTGCTTCTTGGAGGGGGAAGAAAGAGGATAGGTTCTGTAATATCCGTAAGTCCCGTCGTCAAGACTGCCTCGCGCGTGATCGCCCCAATGCTTATGGTTCTGGGGATATACGTATTTGCTCACGGCCATCTCACGCCGGGAGGAGGATTTCCCGGAGGAGCGATAATCGCGGCCGGCTTCTTGCTTCTCGTTGCGGTTGACGATGAAAAGAGGGCTTCAAAGGGACTGAAGATACTGGAGGGTACAATGGGACTGCTCTACGTTCTCATAGGTATAGCCGGTCTGCTGATCTCAGGTTCCTTCCTGAAAAATTTTCTTCCCACGGGCGTTGTGGGAGAGCTTTTCAGTGCAGGAATTATACCGGTTGTTTACTCGGTAATCGGTCTCAAGGTCGGAGCAGAGCTTTCCGGAATTGTAGATGACTTCATTTCGGAAGGGGGCGATGAGGTATGATTCAGTACTTCTCTATGATGCTTGTCGCCGTCGGCTTATACGGTCTTCTTTCGCAGAAGAATCTTGTTAAGCTAATTATCTCTTTGAATATTGCAGAGATCGGAGTCAACCTCTTCATTGTCTCTATTGGTTACGTAGAAGGGGGAGCAGCTCCTATTTTGTCTTCGGTCAGCAACAACTCATCGCTTCTTTTCGTCGATCCTCTTCCCCAGGCTCTGGTTCTTACTTCTATAGTCATTGGGGTGGGCGTAACGGCCCTAGCCCTTTCGCTTATTGTTTCTGTAAACAAATCAAGGGGTACGATAGATATCTCGGAGCTCTCGAGTGGCGGAGGTGATCGCGAATGAATCCCGTATGGTTGATAGCGATACCCCTCGCACTATCCTTTGTTAGCGCCTTCTGGAGAACTGTTTCCGGTTGGGCTCTGATTATAGCCGCCTTCTTCAACGCCTTCGCTGGAGTCTTCGGGGTTATATTCCTCACCGCTACAAGTTTCTCTATTGGCGGCTGGAAAGCTCCATATGGTATCAGTTTACTCGTTAACGACGCAACTAAGCTCTTGCTTCCCATCGCAAATATACTATTTCTCTTTGCAGTGTTGAGTTATCTACGAAAAGGGGAAGAGACTACTAAGTACTCGGTGGTCTTCTTGGTGGCTCTTGCCTCACTGAACGGGATCTTGTTAACCAACGATCTCTTCAACCTCTTCGTCTTCCTCGAGATCGCCGGAATCTCCGCCTACCTTCTGGCATCTACTGGAGAAGGCAGCGATTCAAAGGTTGCATCGTTCAAGTATCTGATGATAGGATCGGTAGGATCGCTGTTGTATCTTCTTGGGGTCGCGATTCTTTACGGGGCGGCCGGCACACTCAACATTTCTGAACTCGCCGCAAGGGTATCTTCGGGGCAAATCAGCGGGGATGTCACATTAGTCTCTTCGCTGCTAATTGTCGCGGGTCTTGGTGTTGAGTCGAAATTGCTTCCCTTTAACGGCTGGGTTCCCGACGTTCTGACTAAATCATCTCGTGAAGCAACATTAGTTCTTGCTTCGGTCTATCCTCTTGCAATGGTGTATGCCTTTTCAAAGGTTATTCTCGCCGTTGGAGACGATCGCGTTCTGAACCTTGTCGTCCTTCTTGGGATAGCCACGGTCCTTGTAGGGGAAGTTATTGCTTTCGGCCAGAAGTCTTTGAGAAGGACACTTGCCTACTCCAGTATCGCTCAGTCCGGTCTTGCGATCTTTCTTGTCGGTATCGGGAGCGTTGAGGCAGTTACGGGATCGATTATGCTTCTTATAAACAACGCCCTCTCGAAGTTTATGCTCTTCTCCATTGACGACCAGGTTATCGATGAAGTGGGCAGAGACGATAGAGATACTCTTTACGGATACGGTCGAAGGTCGCCGATAGTTGGAGTAACATTCGTTGTCTCTGCGCTTTCTATCGCAGGTATGCCACTCTTTTTCGGCTTCAGGGGAAAGCTGAACGCGATCTCGGCCAGTTTCGAGGCCTCTCTTGCCGTTCCGGTTTTAATTCTCATTGCAGCTGCCATTGAAGTCACATATTACTTCAGGTGGATCTTCACCTTCTTCAAGCCGGTCGGAACAGTTCAGGCGCCCGAGAAGAGGATTTTGCCCTCGGTGGAGTTTCTTGCCTTCGGGCTTGTGCTAAGTACGGTAATAGTCTTCCTCGGGGTAAGCTCCGGGGAGGCTTTCACAATGTTTGAGAGAGCCGCGGATTCTCTGGTAAATGGCATTCTGGCAATCGGGAAGGCCATTCTGGGAGGGATGTAGATGAATTTACTCTTTGTGTTAGCGGCATCTCTCTTTGCCGCTCCGTTATTCTTCCTCGTCTCAAAGTTGAAGAAGAGTGTCGCCTATATAGCTTACGCCGCATTCCAGGTACTCGTTTTTCTCTACGTGTTTTTCTGGGGAGGAACCGGGGCATCATATGAAGTAGTCGGCATCACGAGTAAGCTTAACTTCAACTTTTCTATGACCCCCGTTAACTGGTTTTTCGCTTCGATAGTGATGTTAATAATATCCACGACCGCGGTCTTCATGTTACCCCTGAAGAAGAGCCCAGTCAAGATCTTTCTTTTGAGTCTTGTTACAGCAGGAGTATTGGGAGCAGTTTTTTCGGCTGATTTCCTGACTCTAATGATCTTCTGGGAGATCTCGACCTGGTCTTCTCTTTTGCTCATTATCCAGGATAAGGAAAAGTCGACCGGAGAGGCGATAAAGTATGCCGCTATCGCGGCAGTTGGCAGTTATTCAATGTTGTTTGCGATCTTCTATATGGACAGCAGGCTGGGCACGGTCGAGTTTTCCAGTGTGGCTTTGAAGATCGAGAGCCAGCCGATTGGAGTTCAGCTCACGATTTTCATAGCCTTGGCAATAATGGTTCTTGCGAAGATGGGAAGCTTCCCACTCCATACCTGGCTTAGAGGGTCACATTCTTCCGCACCGGACGAATTTAGCCCCATCCTGTCCGGAGGACTCACAAAACTCGGCGGTTTTCTGCTCTTCATTATGTCGATAGTGTTTCCCTCCTTCAAGGTTTTCGGCAATCTTCCTCTACTCAATGGCATTCCGATCGTAAATTACGGACTTGCCTTACTTGGAGGTATTTCAATAGTCGTGGGAACGGTTATGGCTATTCGGATGGAAGACGCTAAAGAACTCATTGCGTTTTCGACTGTAAGCAATTCAGGCTATATAGTGTTGGCCCTTTCAATTGGCGGAACATATGCAACTGCAGGAGGAATGATGCACATTTTAAACCATGCCATGGCATCTGCTGCCATGTTCATGGCGATAGCTGCCGTAGCCTACAGGACCAAGACCACCAGGATGCACGAAATGGGAGGACTAATAGTGAAGATGCCCTTCACCTTTGCCGTTTATCTCGTTGCGATCATTTCGGTGGCAGGAATCCCTCCTACAAGCGGATTTGTCTCCAAGTGGTTGATCTATCAGCAGCTTGTGCAGGATGGGTTGCCATTTTTGGCCTTTGCCGCTTTCTTTGGAAGCATAGGGTCCTTCATGTATGTCTTCAAACCGCTGGCAGGGATTTTCCTGGGACAACTGAAGCCCGAGCATGAGAAAGTTAGGGAGGCTCCGTTGATTATGCTTGCTCCAATGGCCTTTCTGACACTTCTTACTATTTTCTGGGGAGTCTTCCCCAGCAACGCAATTAGATCTATAAACAGGATTACGAAATCGATCGGCGGAGGAACTATCGATGTGACTTTCTCGAGAATCGTCGCGCTAACTGGGCAATGGGATTCCGTTTTGGTCACAACTGTCTTCGTGATAGGTTTGGCAATATCATTGTTGATCTTCATGCGCGCAAAGAAGGCCAGGCATGTAGATCTGCTAGACAATTACACTGGCGGGGACTTTCTGTACACCGCAGAGCTCTATCACTTTTCTTACAGAATGTACAGGCCGTTCGACAGGTTATTTGAAAAGTGGCCTTCGATTGAAAACTGGCTTTCATCGACTTCTGAAAAGATCAAGGAGCTTGGAGCCCTGTTCAGGGCGGTCTTCTTCAACCGGAATCCTCAGGTGTACATTGCTTTGACTGTTATCGTGCTTTTTGGCGCCTTCTGGTGGTTGAGGTGATCATATGTTTATGAATATCGTAATTACAATACTTTCGGGGATCGCTCTTCTAGTGGTTGCGTTTGCATATACCGTGACTCTTGAAGGAATTGCAAGAAAGATTGAGGCAAGAATTCAGAGGAGATACGGCCCGCCTTTCTGGCAGAACTTTATAGATATCTTCAAGTCGCTGACGAAGTACTCGATTTCCCACGGCTTCATCTTCGACTTAGGAATACTTATGGCACTGGGAGGGACGATTGCGACGGTCTTCTTCGTTCCGGCCGGCAATCTCGCCGTCTTTCCGGGAATCGACAATGTCTTTGTGGTGATCTATCTTCTGGCTATAGGCCTCCTGGGAATGGCGATGTCTGCCGTGGGGTCGGGAAATCCAAATGCATCCATAGGAATTGGAAGGGCACTGGCCCAGATGCTCGGATATGAGCTCCCCTTCATGATAGTCATTCTCGGGGTCTTCTTCCACCATGGGACTTCATCTCTATCCGATCTGGTAAGCATTCAGATAGCGCAGGGCGCTTACAACGTTTGGTTAATGCCGATTGGTGGAGTAGTTGCCTTCGTCTCTCTGATCGGGATGCTTGGAAAGAAGCCCTTTGACACCTTTATTGCCCCGGCAGAGATAGCTTCCGGTCCTCTAGTGGAGTACAGCGGTAAGTATCTCGGCATGCTAATGATTCAGCACGCATTGGCGACATTCATTGAGATCGGACTGTTTGTCAACCTCTTTCTCGGAGGCGGCAGGACTTTATGGGAATTCCTCTTGAAGTTCCTTATAGTGTACTTCTCAATAGTAATCATCTCCGCCACTATTCCAAGATTCAGGGTCGAGCAGGCGATCAAATTCTACTGGAAATGGCCGCTCATTTTCTCCTTCGTACAGGTAATTATAGTGGTCTTCGTCATGGGGAGGCGATGAAATGAGTAATGAACACAAGGCATGGGAAAAAGTGGCAAATATGCTCAGATCGCGCTCACTGTGGATGCTTTACTACTGTACCGGATGCGGGGCTATAGAGCTGCCTCCAACGATGACTTCGCGCTTCGATATGGAGCGTCTCGGGATTGGGCCTATGGCAACTCCTAGACAGGCCGACATTCTTCTGATTACAGGATACTTAAGTACGAAGACTCTCAGGAGAGTCGTTTACTCGTACGAACAGATGCAGTCGCCGAAGTATATTGTCGGCTTCGGCTCCTGCACACTGAATGGAGGAATATATTATGACTCATACGCAACGATCAACAAACTGGATCTCTATGTGCCTGTGGATCTTTATCTGGCCGGTTGTATGCCCCGCCCGGAGGCAATAGTAAGCGGTTTCGCCGCGCTGATGAGCAAGATTGACAGAGGAGAGGCCAACGGTTGGAAAGAGTATCAGGAGAAGAACGATTGGTACAAGAGTAATCAGATAGAGGCTCTCGGGGAGGTGTATGTACACGATGAATTCCATGAATGAGGTACTCAAAGAAGTGATGACTATTGCCGGAGAGTTTTCGATTAAGGAAGTAACCGCCCGTGAGTCTATCATATTTGTTGAAGCTTCAAGGCTGAACGCGATTCTTGAGATCTTGAAGAGAAAGGGCTTTTCTCATCTCTCACTCATAACAGGCGTCGACAGGATAGAAGACGGGGTTTTCGAGGTGTTCTACACACTTTTTAGATGGGAGACGGGAGAGACTCTGTTGGTGAAAAGTTCGGTGAGTAGAGATGCGCCCGTCATCACAACCGTGATGCACCTTTGGCCTACGGCAAGGTTTTATGAAAGGGATGTTCACGAGTTCTTCGGTATAGTTTTCGATGGTAACCCCGACCTAAAACCACTCATACTCGAAAACTGGAAGGAAATGCCCCCGATGAGAAAGGACTTCGATCCGCAGAAATACTCGAACGATCACTTCCCGGACAGGCATTACGGTGCCGAGTTCCTGGTCGAAGGGGGCGATGACAGTGAGTAAGGAAGTGAAGCTATTCTTGGGACCTAACCACCCAGGGATGCATGGAAATTCAAGCGTTCACCTTTATGTGGAGGGTGACACTGTCGTCAGGGCGAGACTCGTTCCTGGCTTCCTTCACAGGGGTTTCGAGAAGCTAATGGAGAGAAGGGGCTGGATGCAAAATCTGGCCCTGATCCCCCGAATCTGCGTGCCCGAACCGGACATTAACGAAATGGTTTATGCGATGGCGGTCGAGGCGCTCAGCGGAACGGAGGTGCCAGAAAGAGCTCACTGGATAAGGATGATAATTCTCGAGCTGGCGAGAATCGCTTCCCACCTTATGGCTTTGGGTGGAGTCGGAGGATCTACCGGTCTCTACACAATTTCACACTGGACTCTTGCTGACAGGGACAGGATTCTAGATATCTTCGAGAAGATTACCGGCGCAAGGGTCTATCACATGTATATCGTTCCTGGAGGCGTAAGAAAGAATCTGCCCGAAGGAATCGAGTCTGAGATTCTTGAATTCCTGGATTACATAGAAAGCAGGAGCGATGAATTTGAGAACCTGCTTCTGAAAAACAGGATAATCAGAACGAGGACAGAGGGGCTCGCGCTTCTAACAAGAGAAGAGGCGCTCGAAATAGGTGTAACCGGCGTGGGACTGAGAGCCACAGGTTTGCCCTACGACATAAGAAAGATCGATCCATATGCAAAATATGACAGCGTGGTTTTCGACGTTCCTACAGCAACTGAAGGGGATGCCTTTGCCAGATTTACCTTGAAGTACTATGAGATGAAGCAGAGTATAAGGATATTGAGGCAGGTACTTGAAAAAATGCCAGAGGGACCTGTAAACGCAAAGATCTCATCTGGCAACGCGCTCAGATGGAGGGTGCCCGAGGGGACTGTCTACACTCACATAGAGTCATCCAGAGGCGAGTACGGATACTTCGTTGTCTCAGATGGGGGGGAGAAACCTTACAGGATAAACGTCAGAGGGGCTTCCTTTCCTCAGGGTTTGTATGGTGTGGAGAAACTACTTGCAGGAACAAGAATAGAAGATGTTGCTCTCTGGCTAACCACAATGGATTTCTGCCCGCCAGAGATCGACAGATAGGAGGCTGGTAAAGTGAGCGTATATGATGGTTTCAAAAAGACTTTCTGGGGCCCTACTGTAGCCTGGAAGAGACTGTTCACCAAGCCGGTTACCATAAAAGTTCCACGGGTTTATCGCGAGGCAGCCGAAAGATACAGAGGGTTCCACGTCAACGATTGGGATAAATGCTCGGGATGTGGTACTTGCGCAAAGATATGTCCTACCGAAGCCATCAAGATGGCGCCAGTAGATATTACGGTAGATATCGGAAAGAAGGCACAGCGACCGGCAATAGACTATGGGAGATGCTCGTTCTGCGGAATGTGTGTCGACATATGCACTACAGGTTCACTTAACATGACCAGGGAGTATATTCACATATCCGAAGACCCCGATAGTTTCTTCTTCCTACCAGACGAAACTGGCATCCATCATGATACTCCACCTATAGGCTATTCACGGGATGAAAACTCGGAGCTGCTCGATCTGGAAAGGGTAGAAATGGAAGAGCTCCCGGGTGTGGAGAGAGTTCAGTCCTTTATAGAATTTGTCAAGGGATTTTCGAGAGAGCAGGCCATTGCGGAGGCGGCAAGATGTGTGGACTGCGAACTCTGCATAGATGCCTGCCCGGCAAAAATGGATATTCCAAGATACATAGAGAGTATCTTCAAGAACGATATAAAAGAGGGCGTCGAATGGATATACAGGACTAATCCTTTGCCGTCGGTTTGTGGGCGCGTCTGTACCCACAAATGTGAGACCGTCTGTTCAATAGGGAATAGAGGAGAGCCAGTTGCCATTAGATGGCTGAAAAGATATCTCATGGATCAGGAAGAGACTGAAGACGTTATTAAATATGCGAAAAAACAAGAGATAGTCAAGAAGGGAAGCGGCAGAGTTGCGATAGTAGGCGGTGGTCCGGCCGGTTTGTCTGCCGCGTACTACCTTTCGCTAATGGGTCATTCTGTTACAGTCTATGAAAGCAAAGAGCATGCGGGCGGTGTCATGAGGTATGGCATCCCACGCTATCGTCTGCCAGATGAAGCACTTGATGCAGACATAAAAGTAATAGAAGCCTTGGGTGTGAAGATCGAATGCGGCAAGACCGTTGGCAGGGATATCACTATTGAACACCTTCATGAGAAGTTCGATGCGGTTTTTCTCGGAACGGGTTTCATGAAGGGAAGAAGCACCGGAGTCAAAGGAGCTGACAGTGAAGGGGTCTTGATGGCCATGCCTCTTCTCGAGTCTATTCGTGATTATCTCAGAGGGGATTCAAGCAAGAAACCGGAAGTGCCTGAGAGCCTCGTCGTGATAGGAGGAGGTAACGTTGCAATGGACGTGGCTCGTAGCGTTGCCCGTCTCCAGAAGATGGAAGGAATGCCGGTAGATGTCAAAGTAACATGTCTCGAATCCTCAGATGAGATGCCAGCCGACCTTGAAGAGATAGTTGAAGGAAGGGAAGAGGGAATAGAATACTTTCCCAGTCGGGGACCGAAGGAAGTCATTCTCAAAGACGGCAAAGTCTCCGGATTATCTACCATTGCCTGTACAGCAGTTTTTGATGGAGACGGGAGATTCAACCCAAGATTCGATGAAAGCGACGAAAGTATGATTGAAGGAAGAATGATTGTCGAGGCAATTGGACAGGCGCCGGACTATGATTATCTTCCAGAATCGATTAGGGAGAAGGTACAGTTCATAAGGGGAAGAATACTCGTGAACGAGAAAGGTCAGACAGATCTTCCATGGCTCTTTGCGGGAGGAGATATTGTGAATGGTCCGGATATCATCCATGGCGTTGCCGACGGTCACAAGGCGGCAGTGGGTATCGACGAGTACCTAATTAGAGAGGTGAAGTTATGAGCGACCTCAAGAGCTTTTTGGAGATAGCACTCAGTTTCGAAAAATCCGGTCAAGAGTTCTACAGAAACAATATGCAGAAGGTCAATCAATCCGTTGCCAAAAAGACCTTCGGATATCTTATGGATATGGAAGCCTCT
Organism: Mesotoga sp. B105.6.4; assembly: GCF_002896535.1. NCBI lineage: Bacteria > Thermotogati > Thermotogota > Thermotogae > Kosmotogales > Kosmotogaceae > Mesotoga > Mesotoga sp. B105.6.4. Next base: position 11,972 of record NZ_JWIM01000039.1, read on the forward strand.
CATGTGAAGTTCATCGAGGGTATGATTGAAGCTCTTGAAGACAACAAGAAGGTTGATTCTGCCCTTCAGGAAGAAGCGGAGGAGATATTCGTAGAGAGACTGAAATCGCAGGCGCTTTCAAACAACTCTTACAGCAGCGATCTTGCCGATCTTTCGATTCTAAGAATGGCCTACCTCATTGAAAGGGATTTTGTTGACTACTATGAAAATGCCTCCAAAAAGGTGGAAGACGTGAGTGCAAAGAAACTCATGGTAAGGCTAATGAACTGGGAAAAAGGACATGTTTCTCTTGTCAGAAACCTTATGGAGAGGATATACGAGAAAAACGCAATTGATCTTGGCTTCTATCCCTTTTAATAAGGGAACGCTTTCAAGAAGAGAAATTTCTAGCCATTCGCCTGAAGTCAGTGCTGACGGAGGCTAATCAGGTTTCGCTGTACATAGGACTGCTGGACGCTTGCTAAGGACGCTCAAAAAACCTTTGGCAGTCAACGGTCTATAGTTCTTCGGGAAGAACATCATCGCGAGACTCAAGGCGCCAAAGAACATGGTGGACGCAAGCCTGCCTTCGGCAAGACGCAAGGCTGGCTTCGCCAGGAAGTGATGCTCGCTGGCGCGAGGAAGTGATGCCCGGAGGAACGTTCGGGGAAGTGATGCTGCTGCGCAGGAAGCAAAAAAAAAGAGCCGCTGAACGCTGTGAAGAGTCGTCCTTAGTCCTTCGTCCCAGATCATGGACCCGTCCTTCGCTGAGACCCAAGCCCAGATCCTGAACAGGAGCGCTTCAGGATGACAGAATAGGTTCGTTCTGATCCGAGGGCGTGATTTTCTTCTTGAGGACTGGTCAAGCTCTTGTTCTTTGCTCCTGACCAACCCCCGACCTCCGACCCCCAACGACGGGCCAAATCATCTCTCAATCAGTTCTACTCCCGCTCTTCTGAATTCCTCTATAGTTCTCTGAACATCGCCTATGTTTGCTTCTACACCTTTTGTTCCATTTATTATTACGTTTATCTTGAAGCCGGCCAGGAGAGCATCGTGAACGGTGTATTTGAGGCAGTAGTCCAGAGCTAGTCCGCAGATATCAAGCTCTTCAATTCCGAGTGCTCTTAGTAGCCCATCTGTTCCCAGTTCCGTTCCGTCGTTTTCTCTGAAGATCGAGTAGCTGTCAACATGGGGATGGGTTCCCTTTCTGATTATGTAGTCAAACCGGTTGGTCTCAATGTTGGTGTGGAATGCCGCCCCGTAGGTTCTCTGCTGGCAGTGGACGGGCCACAAGACGGGGCCAATTCCTTTTTTATTATCGAATGGTGTAAAGGGCTCTTTGCCGTGGTTGACCGCAAAGCTCATATGATTGGAGGGGTGCCAGTCCTGCCCCGCAACTATCGCCTTATACACAGAGTCTCTCATAGCTCTGTTTATCGCTTCGTTTATCTGGCTTGCGCCGCTCACTGGCAGTGAACCTGTTTCGTAAAAGTCGTTCTGAACATCAACAACTATTAATGCCTTGCGCATCTTCATCACCTCACTTCTTCCTGGAGTGCCCGAAGTCTTCCGCATAGTTCATCGTCGACTGAACTCAGTGCAAACAGAGTTACTTCGTCCGGTTCGAGTTCCCTTACTTGCTTTATGAGTTCTATAAACTCATCCCATCTGGAGGCATAGTTGAATGCACCCAGTCCGATTCTGATATTGTTCAGGGAGCCGTGAAGACTGCGGATGTTTTTCACTCTTGAGATTACTTCCTCCGGCTCTTTGCCATATGCCATGACAACTGCCGCATCAATAAGGCCGTTTTCCAGCCAGTCAAGCCAGGGTTGAAGACGCTCATGTACGGCTCTCTCCGAATAATCATCATAGACTGCGCAGGATAGCTTTTTGCCCTTGCTTCGAACTGTTTCGGAGATCATCGAGACCTGTCTTGTCACCGCGTCGATTCTGAAGCGATCGAAGCTATCCGTGCCATTCGACAAGCCTTCTTCGTTCAGCCAATCTCTATACTCGGCCAATGCAATCGGGTTGAATCCAAAACTCCTGAAGGGGTACCTTATGAAATCAAGATGGACCTCTTCTATATCGTAATTTGAGATTTCCGAAGCAATCTCCTCTGTGAACTCTCTCACGCCTGCTACACCAGGATCGACGTAAGGGCCGAAGACTTCTTCGAGGTTGCTGGACGAATAGTCGAGCATTGAAGTGCCGTTTTTGTCAACGGTAATCCATTCAGGATGTCTGTTCACTATGTGTACTGCCGATAAAGGTCTTCGCCTTTCGAAACCCCAAACCAGGTTGACATTCATCCAGGCCGAAATGTGAAAAGTCTTTCCCGAAGCTTCGGTAATAGCCTTCCTAAGAGCATCGAACGGCTGCACCAATTCCTCTGCAGGCGGAAGCAATGCTGAAGAGTAATAGGAGTCACCTCGACCAACAACCTGAATGTAAGCTCTACCTGCGTTTATCCGATCGAGCCGATCGATCATTCTGCTCAGTGATTCGGGGGAAACAAGCTCTTTGCTTGTCACCCATACTCCCGGTTCAAGTCTGTTCATCTTTCTCCTCCTGCCGGCTAATCAGCAAGTTTCTGCCTGAACCCTAGATGAAGTCAATCACATTGGATTTGTCGCTTATTTCGGGGATTATTATGCCCTTGCCGTCCGCCATTACTACTGTTACGCCGGGGCCGTGACCGGTAATTATACAGTCTCCGTGCACAACTACTCCGATAGTAACGGAGCCCTCCATATAACCTCCAAGTCCGAAAGAATCGTTGTGATTTTCGAGGGCTACGAAATCGCCTATTCTAAGCCTGTCGAGACCGACTTTCTTTATGAGTGCCCTGTCATTTGTGATGATGTCGTAGTCGCCACCGGAAGGATCTCCCGATCCTGAGCCGGAACCCATGAGATAACCGGGTACTATTGCCCTTACTGGGAAGTAGATCTTCCCATCTCCTTCTCCAACTGGTATCCTGTCTAAAAGCTCAGGATCGATATTGTATACCCTGATTGAGGGATAATCTTCAAGCACTAATCCCTGACCGAATCCGACAACCTGTATCTTGTCTCCGATCGCCATCCTCTTCTTTATGTCTTCTTTGAAGTGAATCAAGACATGATTTATGCCGCCATGCTTGCCTATGACTATTCCCTTCTCCCCCTTTGCATCTCCGCTGATTAAAGTGGCCGAATTTCCGATACAGGAATAACCGACATATGCTGAGTTCTTGTCAGCTTCGGAGTTCTTTGTCGAGACATCCGGCTCAACATGGTCGCCAACCATCTTGAAAGCACTGTCTCCAAGAGCAAAATTATAGGTAATGCCTCCCGTACCCGGGAAAAGTCTTGGAGTCCCATCGACTTCAAGTCTGAAAGGGCTTCTCCTTAGTGGATGTGCAACTTCGCCAGAGACAGAGATCTTCACTACAAAAGCTTTGTTTGTCTTCAATGTCTTCTCCTCCATTCGGTGTTCTTGTTAGCATATAGTACATATACATTATATCAACTGAAGAACGTCGGTCGAACCGTGATATAATCCACGCTGGAGGTAATCATATGTATTATCCGGGCCATATCCAGAAAGCGAAAAGACAGATCCAGAATTACATGAAGTCCGTAGACGGAGTTGTCGAGCTGCTTGATGCTAGGATTCCTCTCACGAGCAGGGCCTATGAAGCAGAACGGTTGTTTCAGAACAAACAGCGTATTGTCGTTCTGAACAAGTCTGACCTGGCCGATACTGAGATCACTTCCATGTGGAAAGAGCATTTCAGAGCACAGGGAAGCGGAGTTGTAGAGGCTTCACTAAGATCAACAGACGCGAGGAATTTCATAATCAGAGAAATCGTACCTCTATTAAAAAGCAGGTTCTACGAGAAGAGGTTCATGGTCGTCGGAATGCCAAACGTTGGAAAGTCTACCTTTATCAACAGACTCAAAGGCAAGAAATCACTGGCTGTAGGAAATAGACCGGGGATAACGCGTGGAGTACAATGGATAAATGTCTCTAAAAGCATTTCCGTTCTCGACACGCCGGGAATTCTATACTCTGAACTTCGCTCTCGGCAAGTAACGACGAGACTTCTAGCGGTAGGTTCCCTACCGTACGAGAAGTTTGATCCGCTTGATGCTTTCGAAATGGTGCTTTCCTTAATTGTCGAAAGATACGGGGAGGTTCCCCTTGAGGATTACCTTGGTGAGAAATTCGCCAATGGAGAAGAGTTTGTCGAGAAGTTCTGCAGAAGAAGAAACTATCTTGCCAAACAGGGAGCGCTCGACACAACCAGAGGAGCCCACACTTTTCTCAGAGAGGTCGCGGCCGGGAAGGCAGGAAGGTTTTCCTTCGAAGATCCCAAAAGCTTTTACAGTACTGATTCGCCCGAAACAGAGTGATCTCTCGCTCTGCTTCTCAAATCGGCCCATATTTGATCAATAAAACTGTAGGTCAGCCACTCTTCGATGATGTGGAGTTCCCTTGTGCCCAATCTGGTTGGTTTGATGATGTCACTCTCTCTTTTGAGATACCCTCTTGTTATTGTCGAGTAAAGGAGAAATCTCATCCTCAATGGAAGTCTTCCAAAGTGTTCTTCAACACTGCCGAGATCGAGGTGGCCACCGTAAAGCGCCCAGAAAGAGTAATAGAGAATCGCCGAAAACTTATTCATTTTGATCGTCTTACTGACCGGAAGCTTCCCGGAATCGACAAAGGAGAAGTATTCATCGAGAGAAAAGGTATTAGTTCGAAAATCCTTTCCGTTGAAGGAAGAGGCGCTCGTGCCAATTCCCATAAAGAACTCACGTGAAACAGAGCTGTACTTTCTCTTTTCTCCCCTCTTTTTGAAGGTCCAGAGAGAATCTCTAACATAACCATTTGTGAGAGCGACGTTTTCCAGCTCTTCCAGTATCTCGAGTTCCTTCTCGGGATCGTTCTTAGTGTTTTTGTAGGCCGTGTCTGCAAAACGCATCATTGGATAGACTGATACCTGTTCCGGGCCGTAAGAAATAGCCGTCTCAAGATCCTCAACGATTCTTCCCCGGTCAAGTTGGTAATCGAAGATCAAGTCTACGTCTACAAAGTCAAAGCCCGCCGAAGTAGTCTCGGCTATCGAATTATGCGAAACGCTGGAATCCTGTCTCCTTCGCCCCATAGAGTTCAAAGTGAAATCGTCGAAGGATTGTATCCCCAGACTGACGAAGTTAACACCAGTCTCTCTTATTTCTTCAAGCCTCTTAATGGAAACATCTGCCGGGTGGATTTCAAGAGCGATTTCGCCATTCGCCATTTCCCTGAAATGAGAGACGACTCCCTTTAGAAGGTTCAGGTCATAGGAAGGTGTTCCGCCTCCTATGTATATCGAACTGAATTGTGCGATTTTTTGGAGATCGGATTCGCGCTTCAAAGTCGTTAGGTATTTGTTTGTCAGTTTAGAGTCGTATTTGATTTTGTTGTAGGGGCAAAAGCTGCAAAACTCCGGGCAAAATGGTATGTGTATGTACAGCCCTGGGGATGAATTAAAGCTCAGTGGGCCAGCACCATCCGCGTCCTCTATTCTAAACAGCCTTTTGCCAAGTTCCATAACTCTTTCGGTAAGACTCATTTTTTGCCCTCCCGCCGCTCCATTCTAGTACGTAAAGTGTGGTAATATAATATATGTTTTGAGCATATATCTTATTCTATTTGGAGGTGTTACATGAAAAAAGACATAGTAATAGTGGAGGAGGTCCCGCCGGTATAGTCACGGCGACAACGGCAAAGAAGACATATCCTGACAAGAGTGTAGTGGTAATTAGAAAGGAAAGGGAAGGAGTCGTCCCATGTGGAATTCCATACATATTCCATACTCTTCCGACTGTAGAGGCCAATACCATGCCGATAAAAGGTGCGCAGGATCTGGGAATCGATTTCATTTTTGATGAAGTCGTGGAAATCAGTACTGATTCCAAGAAGGTCAATCTCTCCGGTGGGGAGTCTATCGAATATGAGAAATTGGTTATTGCCACGGGTTCGCAGCCCATATTACCTCCAATAAAGGGCAGTGAGCTTTCAGGTGTATTTACTATAGCCAAGGATAAAGAGTATCTGAAGACTGTATATGCTGCTGCAAAATCGGCGAAGCAAGTCGTAGTCGTTGGTGGAGGTTTCATAGGAGTGGAAGTTTCGGACGAGATCCTCTCCGATGGCAAGGAAGTCTACCTTGTCGAGGCCGTTGACCAGATACTCATGGCAGCCTTTGACAGGGAATTTGGAGCCATGGTAAGTGAAAGACTCGAGAAGAAAGGCATGAAGCTACGCACCGGGATGAAGGTCTGTGAGATAAAAGGAGAAGACAAGGTATCCGGAGTTCTACTTGACAACGGCGAAGAGATCGAAGCAGATATGGTGATACTTGCAATAGGTTACAGACCGAACGTGAAGCTTCTGGAAAATATCCGCGTTCACAGGGGTATAACCGGTGGAATATGGGCCGATGAATACATGAGAACCAGTGTTGACGATGTCTTTGCCGCCGGTGACTGCGTCGAACACAAGTGCTTCTTCACCAGAAAACCAAGTAGATTAATGCTGGCATCTACCGCGGCTTTTGAAGCGAGAGTTGCAGGTTCAAACCTTTTCAGCCTCAAGATGGTTAGGGAGAATCACGGAAATCTTGGAGTGTTCTCTACTTCAGTGGCCGATTTAACGGTCGCCGCCGCGGGACTCACGGAGTGTACGGCAAAGATGGAGAACTTTGATTACGTGGTTGGCGTTGCAAAGGGAATAGATAGACATCCCGGTTCGCTTCCCGACAAGTCGGAAATTTTCGTCAAGATGATCTTCTCCAAGGAGAGCGGAATTCTTCTTGGCGCGCAGATGGCGGGCGGAAAGAGTGTTGGAGAGATGGTCAATATTATCGGTCTCGGTCTACAGAAAGGAATAACCGTGAACGATTTCCTCACGATGCAGATAGGTTCCCATCCACTGCTTACTGCCGCCCCTACTACCTATCCGTTGACTCTCGCAGCTGAAAACGCTCTAATGAACTTGAGAAAGGAATAAGAAACACTACAAATAGAAGAAGCTACCCAGAGGGTAGCTTCTTTTTCTTGACTTTATCACTTGGACCCATAAAACAAAGAAGATAGCGTCTGAAACCCGCATGGTTTCGTAAACGCTATTTTTTTGTCTATATTTTGTAGTGGCAACTGATTATAAGATATAGTTGGCTAGTAATTATACTAGTACTTGCTTATAGGAGTATTTGTATGATATAATGTAGTCATGTTTATAAAGCCAACGAAATCTAAGAACTTTACGTATGCTCAGTTAGTTGAATCTTACCGTGACGAAGAAGGAAAGAGTCGTCACAGGGTTATCTTTAACCTTGGAAGAGT
>NZ_JWIM01000002.1:0-29546 GCF_002896535.1 Mesotoga sp. B105.6.4
GCAAACAGACAAGATGAGGTCGAATGAAATCTCCTTTGCACATTGGACGAAGATCCGCTGTAAGCTTAAGAACAAAGACCCGCTGAACGCTGTGAAGAGTCGTCCTTAGTCCTTCGTCCCAGATCATGGACCCCGTCCTTGGGAAGAGCCTGAGGTCAGAGGCAAGAGGTCGGAAGAGCGAAGAGATCTTGATCTTCTTACCTCTAGCCTCATTCCTCTTACCTCTGATCCGCCTCAAAGAACCTTCAAGATCATCCCGCCAACCATTGCAATCATCACGCTCGCCAGTGTCCCGATTAGATAGTATTCTGCAAAGTCTTTGTTCTCGAAATTCTTAAATCTGGCCAGCGATTTGGCGGCTATTACAATGGTTATAGAGGCAACATTTCCCGTGAGATAAAGTGTAAGAATGAGAAGTCTTTCGAAGATCCCGATCACCTTTCCGGTCTTCACATTATCGAGAACGGAGCTGTCTCCTGCTATTCTCTGAAGATAGTCCGGTACATTCTTGTAGATGAGATCGAAGAGCTTTCTTATGAATACCGCGCCGGCAAAGAGTACGTACAAATAGACAATTGTTATCAACAGAATTTTATGAACCGGAAGCGAGGATAGGTTTAGCCCCGTATGTATGGAGAACCAGCCAATGAAGCTCGAGAAGCTCCTTGAAACGGTGAAGCTGGAAATCGGCAAGAGGAAAGAAATGAGCACTAGATGCAAGAATTGGTCAACAATGAGCATAACAAACTTCGTTGCCGGACCTCTCCGATTCTCGATCTGAGCTTTGAACACATCTATCAGTATATGAAAGAGGGAAAGCACAAGGCAGTACATGAGCACTTCGGTCAGCTTGAAGGGGAGCATAAGAACCAGAAGAGTCACAAACACAACGCACCAGTGTTTCAGGAATCCCTTCATCTGAACATTATTCTTTTCGTTTGCCATTGCGTCTGTCTGAAACAAGAAATCGGCAAGTACATGCGCCAGAACCGAAAGCGCTAGAGGTATCACTAATCGTGTCATGGTAGCCTCCGTTAATATCCCAGTAAATGCGCGTTTGTCGTGAAATATACTTATGATAAGGTCCTAAAGACTTATTTAGCGTAAATAAGGTTATATAGACTAATTTTACAAATATAAGGCTGAATAAACTAATTTCCAAGCGACAAATCGATCAACTTTGCCAACCCCATTTCGGCAGCTCTTACCACATTCCAGCTGGCCTTTTCACAGTGTTCCTGAACCGTCGGGGCTGTCACTCCCAGAGCCTTAGCCGCCTTTTCGTAAGTCCCCTCGGCTTCATATACATGAACGGCTTCCCACTGCTTTTCAGTCCAACTCCTCTCAACAGTTTCAAGCAAAGATAAAGAGGTGTTCATGGCAATTGACAGTAACTCGTTATCATGAACGAAGAAAGTGTTGGAAATCTTACTTTGCTTCGCACTATCAAGCGCCGTTCTCGCATCGAAGAAGACTCTGCCGCTTAAATCCCAAGAAGAACCGGCCTCCTCAAGCTCCTTCTTATCGATTTCGCCTATGCTTAACCCAATTCTTAGCCTGAAGGGTCGCACAATGTATCTCAACCTTCGAACAAGTATCGGTAGGGCCCCCAGCTCAGACAATACACCCTGAATCTCATCTCCTCTAGATATGGCGAATGGCTTTGCGAGATACTCCGAACCAAAACCCTCGATCGAATTCCGAATACTCTCCACCGGAATCTCTTGCTTCCTTGATTGGATGATATCGGCGGTAATTATCGCATAAAGACCCATACAGCTCACACTCCGTAAACAGCAGAGGTACTCCAAACTGATTGTAGCACAGATCCTGGTGAGACCATAAAGTGACGACAAGCAGAATGCCACTCTAGTCTTTACGAGATACCCACTTATCGATGTGGAGATCAATACGACATCCTAGATAAATGGATCGGCTATTCAGAAGTCTTTGAAGGCTTGTTACTCAATATGAAAACTGTTGATGGAAATTCTAGGGAAAGCCCGTTGAAGAAAACGGGAAAACTCCCGAATATGCTGCATCTTCGGCAAATAGAAGGAGTAATGCGTCAGATGCAGAAATTCAATGGCTACCAGTCAGCTAATTAACTACTTCAAATAGCCAAAGATCTTTCTCTCTCTTTTCTGCACTGCCCTCTTGATAGGACATGGAATACCCTGCGAATATGATCCTGTTCCCTTCAATATAGGCTGAATTGACGACATCATCCCCGGAACCGCCGAAAGATAGAGTATCTATTATTCCTCCTTGAGAATCCAGTTTCATGATCCAAGCATCATTCATGCCGGAATTTTCTTTGACATCGATGTCGTTAGAAGTTGTCTGTCCAGCTACAATCAAGTCCCCATCATCTGTAAGAACTATGCAACGCGCAACGTCCGTGAAACTCCCGCCGTAGTTCTTGCTCCACAGTTCATTACCATCATCATCGACCGAAATAACCCAGAAATCTCTTCCACCAAGTCCATTCGAAAACAGTGATACCCCGGCGTCCTGTGAACCAATGGCTATGGCACCGCCATCACTCTCTGCAACTATATCGAAGCCATCCTCAAACCACTGACCTCCGAACTGATCAAACCATTCGACTTCCCCAGCAGCCGAGATCTTCAAGATCGACATCTGGTTGTCCACGTAGTTGCAGCTTATTCCACAATCTCTGTAAGCAAAGTAGCCGACTGCATAAATTGACCCGTCCTCTCCCAGGTAAAGTTTTTGCGCGCAATCTTCAGATCTGTAAGCGCCAACTACCCATTGAGACACCATATTGCCTTCACTATCCAGTTCCACTATCCAGAAGTCTTCTCCCCAATCATAGCCAGAGACATCTCCGTCCGCAGATCTTGTGTATCCTGCAACTACAATGTTTCCTGAAGGTTTCTCAAGTACATCGTATGCATGATCCTGTCCGCTGCCCCCAAGTGTTCTCTCCCAGATGAGTTCGCCTTCTGTTGAAAGCCTGATCACCCAGAAATCACCAATACCGTTGTTATTAGTCACATCTCCGTCTGCGGATTCCGTCAGACCTGCCAACAAGTATCCCCCGTCAGCAGTTAGGGCTATTGCCTCAGCAATATCTCTCTTACTTCCACCAAAGGTTTTCCACCACTGAAGATTCAAGTCACTGTCAAGTTTCACTATAAGGAAGTCTTCCTGACCGTGTGAAGAAACAATTGTCCCAAAAGAAGAGTCTGTGTGCCCTGAAATCGCAACGCTTCCATCATCGAGAATCTTAACGTCGCTTGCCTCGTCGTTGCCGCTTCCACCAAGAACAAGAGACTTTACTACATTTAGCCTTGCCCCCAGAAAAACCGTAATAAGAATTAGAAATACAGTTACTGACATTCTTCTCATCATCTATTCCTCCATCTCATGATCAACGTCTTCTGCATCCCTTTCCGAATAATCCTAGGATCGATAGTTGTTCATATTCGCTTCATTATATTTGATTAGGTGCTGTGAAGTATCTAAGAGAGGTTACTAATATGACCGAGATAAATAATCGTGATGTCAAAAACGGAAAGTTGCGCGTTTGCATCTGAAATTCCCGGAATACTCGTTCTCATGAGAGCCTTCGCTGAATCGAAAAGCTTACTACAATGAAAGACCAATCGGGACTTTTATAGCCGAAAGTGTAAATGGCCTGTGAGACAGACCTTACCACCTCAAATTAGCGAGATCTTGATTCCGTTCCTTAAACCTAATTGAATTGTGTGCGGCCAGAGTTCCATGAAGGATGTTGTGCTTCTGAGAGACTGAATATCAACATGAAAACAGATACTTTGTGATCCAGATCGAAATTCACATTATCCGTGCAGTTCACAACTTCCACAGTTCTATGGAAGAGAGCTTCTTGCAGTTTGAAATCTGATATCTAGTCTGGCAAGAAACCCGAACTGAATAGCTCAAGACAGCCTTTGACGACTTCTTCATCATACTTCGTGCCAACTCCTGATTTAATCTCTTCCAGGGCCATCTCAAGTCCCAGTGCGGGTCTGTAAGGACGATGAGAGCTTATGGCCTCGACAACATCAGCAGCTGCAATAATTCTTGCCTCAAGCATTATCTCCTCGTTTTTCAGACCTCTCGGATAACCGGATCCATCGATTCTCTCGTGATGCTGCCTGACTATTTCTGCAACGGGCGGACCGAAATGGATCTCCTTCAGGATTTTGAAGCCTTCCTCGGGATGATTCTCGATTAACGCCCATTCAATCTCATTAAGCTTTCCGGGTTTGTTGAGTATATCTGCAGGTATGAACAGAGCTTCCCGATGTCGTGGAGCCTGGAGGCTAACGAAAGCACATTTCGATCATCCTGTGAAAGTCGCATCTTTCTTGCTATCTCGTCGGCCAGTATAGCAACTCGCTTCTGGTGACCTGCTGTGTATGGATCCTTTATTTCAGTCGTCTCGCTCATTATTGCAATAAGCTCTTCCTGAGTCTTGCTGATTCTGTTGTAAAGGCTGTCGATCGGCTCTCGAATAGACCTGTAGACTATTCCCTGCAAGACAACGAAATAAGATACCAATCTGAAAATGTGGCCAAGCATTTTAGGAAACCGTACACGTCGGTATAGGTCGTAAAAACTATCTCACCGGCAGCGGTCATAAGAAGAGTCAGAAAGTAGTACTTTCTGTACGGCAGAACGTCTGGGGAATCGCTCCTAAAAAGAAGATAGATGCTCAATAATATGATTCCGATTACTACATATTCTATCGAAATCTTGAATGAAGTGAGACCTATTCCCATAATGAAACATTCAGGAAAGTATCCAAGGGAGATCGTCGTCTTTCCAAGGGCTCCTGCAATAATGAACCCTGCAAAATAGCCAATATTTAGATTTTATTTCTTAGGCAGAACCAGCGCCAACGCCAGACCGGAAGCCTCTATCAACCGACCCAGAATCCAGAACTGTGTCGGCTGATTTGCCGTCCAGGAAGAAAAGACACCCATCCCGGCAACGAGATTGTGTGAAGAACATCCAGGACCATTACTACGCTGTAGAGATATCCCATTCTCAGCACGAGAACATTCTTTCCTTTGGAAATGAATGCCATTGATACCAGGACTCCGGCGATCAAAATCGCCGTAATTTCGATAAACGAGTGGAAGAGAAGAAAATTCAAACGCGACACTGCTCACGAGGCCAAAGCGATCAATATCTGCACGGAAACAGTAATTGTCTTAGACATAACTTTACCACCAACGAAAAGGAGTTCTCTCAAGTATAATCCCTATCAAGCAGACAGCAAAAGTCCTTTTCACTAACAAACTTGTGCAATATAGTGCCAACGGATCCTCCTGCCAGACGAAGATTCACCTCTATACCAACAATACCTGTAATGGCGACTCCCCGAAGCCCTAAATACTAACACAAGATAAGGAATCATCTCAGCATATGACGACCAAAGTAGCAGAACCTGTGGAAAGGCAAGAAATCCCGGCCTAAAGAGAGTCGAAACTGAGATCGCCTTTCAGCAAAGTATAGAGACAATGTATAATAAAAGATGCACCATGAAAGGCATTCAGAGTTGAGCGAAAGTTCTTGGTCGGTGCTCGGAAAGGTGGAATAGATGAAGAAGACTATGAAGTTCTGGGATCTGGTCGCACTGGAAGTGGGGATGACAATCGGGGCAGGAATATTCATCTACATGCCGATCGCTTCTCAGAGTGCGGGGGTGGGAACAATACTTGCATTCGTCGTTGCCTTTGCTCCCATGGCAATTATCATGATAAACGTCATGTTGCTCGGATCGACACTTCCCACGACAGGCGGAACTTTCAAGTACGGTGCTTTCCTCTTTTCACCCAAAGTCGCATTTCTCGGTCTCTGGGCCTATCTCTTCGGTGCATTTGTCGGCCTGTTTCCGTTGAACGCGCTTGCGCTGGCATCATATATGAAGGGTATCTGGGATGGGATCGCTCTTGTGCCCGTAGCTCTGATTATTCTCACCTTCTTCTATGTAGTCAACCTTATGGGTCTTAAAATGGCTTCGCGAGTGGAAATTCTAGCTGTAGCTCTACTTTTTATTGCTATCACAATTTACACTGTGCCGGGCATTGGCAGAATCGAAGCGAGCAACCTCGAAGGCGTTTTCTCGAAAGGGATCGGTTCGATAATATACGCTTCGGCGCTATTGACTTTTACTTACGCGGGCTCTAATGCCGTGATAGAGCTGGGTGGGGAAGTGGAAAACCCCAGGAGAAATCTCCCGCTTTCGGTGATTTTTTCTCTCTCAGTTGTCTTGGTCTGCTATCTCCTGATGGCAATTGTCTCGTTTGGAGTAGGAGAAGATGTAATGACTAATGGCACTCTTAACGACGTTGCTTCGAATTACCTCAGCGGATTTCTTTTCTATGTCTTCGCATTCGGCGGCCCGATACTCGCAATTGCTACAACGATTAACGCGACATACATGTGGGGGACTAGATCTTTGCTCGCACTTTGTAAACTCCGAGTATTCCCCTCAAAACTCGGACTGGTCAACAAGAGAGGAACACCATGGGTTTTGCTGACGATTATTTGGCTTCTCTCTTCAATTATGCTGATTTCAGTTGGCGAATCCGGCCTAAACCTATTCGCAGCCTTCGCTTCAATAGGCGGAATAGCAGTAATCGTCCCAACGATGTTTGCAGTCTTCAGACTGAAGAATGATCCAAGGCTCAAAGGGAGAGCTCCCGCAATAGTTAATAAGAAATGGTTTACCCTAATCCCGGTTTTCGGGGCCGTGTTTTCAATAGTGATATTGCTCATTCTTCTTTATCAGGTCGGGACAGATTTCAGTGCTTCATTCTTCTTGTTCTTCATAGTATGGGAGATCATTGGCATAATTTACTTTGCCTTCAGATTGAGACACCTCAATCGTGTGAAAGACAATCCATTCGGCAGAGACAACTTATCGGCATTCGACGACTAAGTAGTCAAAGAAACTTATCGACTGAAAGACACAGTCAGTGCCATCGTTCCTGCATTGATTGCTTTGCGAACACATACTGTGGCGTGGTTCAGTTCACACAGTATCTCAATGTATCCACAATTCTCTCGAGAATCGGTTCATTCTGGCTCCAAAAACCCACCTTAGCCGCAAATCCAATCGATAGACAGTACCCGTCTTCATCGGGCTGATAGACATGTGAGTAGATTGTTCTCTCAACGTCCCACTGGGGTGCCGTAAGTTCTATCCATATGCCGGGTTGACCGGCAATGAGCCTTTCCGATTCTTCAACAACCTCCATAGAGAGTCTGATCTCCTCTTTTTCACCTTCAAGAAACTCGGGCCTCACTCGAGCAATAACAAAGAAAACATTCTCCGAGCCGGGTTCAGAATCGAACCATCTGCTGACGGCCTTCGAATCTTCGTCGTCCTCCAGTTCGCGCCTATACTCTTGAGAATCGTCATACCAGATCGACGGAACCTCAAAACATATTCCATCGGCGAAAACCTCTACCCATTCGGCTGCAAAGACTTCTCCAATTACCTCTTCTTTGGTTATAGTTTCTTCCGTATCCAACTCGTATTCAAGCTCTTCTTTTCCTGTCCAGGGATCGAACGTCACATTGTCACTTACAGAATTCCCCGTTCCTCGATAGTTGAGAGAAGGATGGTGCGGACCTGCAATGTCGCCCCACCAGCAATCTACAGCAACTACCTCGACCTGACTATCGTTTCTTACACCATAGATGGTGTTCTCTTCGAAGATACAGTCAGCGAAAGATATAGGAACGGTCTGCGAGGAGGAGATCCCTACTCCAGTTGAATTTCCAGAGAACGAAGACTCAAAAACTTCTAAGAATCCACTGCTGTTGCTTAGATGAAGACCATCGCCGGCAGTCCTTGAGACCGACACATTCTTGGCGATCAATGATCCAGAACCTGTCTTGAAAAGACCAACCTTGTCCCCGTAACCGGCAAACATAACGATAGCCCACTCAAGCTCCGCGCTCCCTTCTTCCTGTATGTAGATACCTCTCCACCAACCTGGTTCAGGAAGAGAATCATCGCCGTCACGATTAGAATCTCCTCCAAATGAGTCATCCCGCCAGTCGGTGAAAACGAGCGGCGCATACTCAGTCCCTGCGGCCTTTAAGCTGCCGGAAACCCTTAATCCCCTATAGGCAGCAAACTTCAAAACTGTTCCAGATTTGATTTCCAATATTGCGTTCTTAGAAATGGTTAACTCCCCAGACACGTAGAATGAGTACTCACTGCTCAGGCCGAATACTACGTCGGAGGTTATCATTCCTCCTTCTACAAATACATCGGTTCCGTTTTCTTCGAATCTTGCCAACCGGTCGTCGAAAGAGACATTAACTGCCAGCCGTACCCCAGTCCCGTTACTTATGAATGAATTGTTCGAGAGTTCAAGACTTAAATACCCGGCGAGAAGCTTTAGCGCGTCTCCTGTGACATTATGGATAGTAGAATTGGTTAGTGTGAAAGATCCTGATCCGCTACGAACGATCCCGCTCTGGGAGTACCCTATGGTAATCCAATCTAGTTTGGCCTTTCCTGACTCCCTTATGTTCACTGAATTCCACCAGCCTCTATCCGGCGCTGTGGCTTCGGCATCTCTATTCGTATCTCCGCCTACAGAATCATCTCTGAGATCGGTTATATGAACAGGCGATTGCTCAGTTCCTATAGCGATAAATTCGCCATCAACTGTTATAGAAGTATTTTGGGCCACTTTGACAACTGTGCCGGCCAGTATTTCCAGTCTTGCGTCTCTGGAAATAGAAGTGCTTCCGCTCAAGAACAGGGCGGTATGCTCAGGAACTCTCCAGACTATTTCTCCACTTATGGCTCCCGCATCTACGTGAATATCCCGGTTGTTTTCGGCAAAGTGTGTCCTCTCATCTATAGACAGCGAGCTGTTCGCAACGGCCCTTATGCCAATATCGTTGGATTCGAAGAAAGATCCCTCGATAACCACCCCATCTGTCCGGTAGTTAATTCCTGCTCCCGAGTTATGAGAGAAGGTAGATTCTCTAACCATAACCCCGCCGGCTGCATTGTCAACTCTGAAACCGTCTCCTGCAATGTGCTCAACAAGTGTATGCGACATTGCGACGTGTCCCGAACTATTCTTCAAGACTCCAGCCTTATCTCCATACCCCGCGTATCTGATCACGCACATCTCGAAGTCTGCTTTCCCATCTGTCATAATACTGATCGATCTCCACCAGCCAGAAGCCGGAACCGTCTCCTCGCCGTCTCTATTTGCATCTCCGCCAACTGAGTCATCCCTAAGATCGGTGAAGTAGATAGGCAGATTCTCTTTGCCCGTCGCTTCTAGAACTCCGTAAACGATAATTCTGTTATTCTGCCTGAACTTAATGACAGAACCGGAATGAATACTAAGTAAAGCCCCCGCTGCGATATTCACGTCTCCCGTAACTATCATAGAATAATCGCTGCTTGATCCCCAGGCTACTGCTCCGTTAACAGTCCCGCCGTCGAGGTAAATGTCGACCGCATTCCCTTCGAAGGTTGTTGTCTGATCGACAAAAGAAGAACCTATACCTATTCGCACTCCATTCGTATTGCTTACATACCGGTTGTCGAAATGCTCGAATGAAGAGTATCCTGCCGCTATACGGAGTCCGTCCCCAGAAGTATTAGCTATGACCGAATTCGATACCGAAAGAGCACCTGTCCCACTCTTAACTATCGTTCCACCATCGGTTCTACCGCCATAGGAGATTCTGCACCAATCGAAGTAAGCAGAACCGTCGTTGCGGATACTTATAGATCTCCACCAGCCGGCCTCCGGTGGTGATTCTGCTCCAGGTATTTCACCGCCAACAGTGTTGTCTCGAAGATCGGTGAAAAAGATGGGTGATTCCTCGGTCCCTAAAGCAATGAGCTTTCCATCGACAGCAAACATAGAATTCTGAGCTATCTTGATAACAGTTTCCGGCTTCACTGTGAGGCTCGCTCCGGCAGCAATAGTCACGCTACCATTCATCAGAATCGATATATATCCCGGAGTCGCCCACACTACATCTCCCGAGACTGTACCGGGATCAATCTGTACGGCGATACTATTTTCATCAAAATACGTTACTTCGTCCACCTCAATCGAACTGCCGGCAAGAAGTCTTATTCCAATGGCATTAGAAACAATAGCTAAAGCTTCCGTCTTAACTCCGTCGGTCTTGTAATACAATCCTGAACCTGAATTGTGAGACAATGTCGAGTATCTCACTTCGGTGCCGTCGGCTGCATTGTCAACTCTCAGTCCGTCACCCGCAACATCATGTATGGTACTGTACAAAATTGAAAGGGCTCCGGTGCTGTTCTTGATTACTCCGGCTCTATCACTAGCTCCCAGATAACCAATGACACAGTAATGGAAACTCGCGCTGCCCTCGTTCAGAAGACTTATACTCCGCCACCAACCAATCTCCGGCGAAGTCTCATCGCCATCCCCGTTGGCATCTCCGCCGACTAAATCGTTTCGAAAGTCGGTCAAGTTTATGGGAGCGTCTTCTCTACCCTTTGCTTCAAGGTGACCGTATACTAGAATCCTGTTGTTCTGCCTCATCTTAATCACGGTTCCGGCTTTGAGCTCCAATGTGGCGCCTGCAGCGATGGTTATATCTCCATTGGTAACCATAGAGTAATCGCTGTTGGCTCCCCACACAACATTCGTGTTTATTGCGCCTCCGTCAAGGTGGATATCTAGATCATTACCTTCAAATCGCGAAGTGAGATCTGAGAAAGATGAGTTTATCCCCAGCCGCAGACCAACTGAGTTGTGCCCGAAATAGTTGTTCGAAGACTCAAATAGAGAGTACCCGGCAGCTACTCTTAGTCCATCTCCGGCGCTGTTAATAATCGTTGAATTCGATATTCTTAGAAAACTACTGCCGCTCTTAAGAAGAGTAGCCCCATCTGATCTTCCCCCGTAGGCCAGAGTGCACCACTCAAAAACGGCTGAGCCCTCGTTCAGAATATTGATCGACCTCCACCACCCATTCTCGGGTAGAGTCTCGTTCCCGTCACCGTTTGCATCTCCACCCACGGAGTCGTCACGCAGATCAGTGAAAAAGATCTGCCGACTCTCTTCTCCTCTCGCCTGAAGTTCACCGTAGACCAAGATCCTGTTGTTTTGCCTGAACTTGATAACAGTTCCCGGAGCTATCTCAAGAGAAGCCCCGACACCGACCGTCACATCCCCGGTAACCGTCATGGAATAATCGCCGCCGGCTCCCCACCTTACATTCGCGCCGATAGTTCCTCCGTCAAGATGGATGTCTACTTCGTTTGAAACGAAATTTGAAGTCTGGTCAAAGAAGGATGAGTTTATCCCGACCCTGACTCCATTCGTGTTATACATGAATAGGTTGTTCAGGCTTTCAAAAAAAGAGTACCCCGAAGATATTCTGAGACCATCGCCTCGGACTCTTCGGATGATTGAGTTAGTTAGTCTCAGAGAACCCGATCCTGCCTTGAGAATTCCTGCTCCCGTTGAAGCACCCGCAAAGGATATTTCGCACCATTCAAGAAAGGCAGAACCCTCATTACGAATGTTTATGGATCGCCACCATCCAGGTACCTGAGCAGTTCCGGTGAAGATGATCGGGTTCTCCTTGTTGCCAACAGCCCTCAGAGTTCCGTCAACTATGAAGTCCTGATTCTGGACGATGAAAATCTCTACCCCCGGTTCGACTGTAAGAATCACATTAGGTGAAACGGTGATAGTAGACCTTACCAAGTACGGACTTCGATCCCTCGTCCAAACAGTATCTTCGGCAACGGTTCCTGACACTTCTGTGGGAGGTTTGTACCCATCAACAGGTGTCTCTGAGTTCAGGGCAAAAAGCGCCCCTGACGAAACTAGAAGGATTATCAGCAGCGAAGTCCTAACAAGCCAAAACGCTTTCATAAAGCACCTCCAGAGTATTCCGGGCTTTGCCGCCAGTACTACTCGGAGATTGGCCCGATCACGCGCCAAAGCCTTCGTATGAACTGATTATACATATGTGCGGAGCGAATACTTAGCAGATTGAATAGTACTCTCTTGATTTAAGTAACAATCTGGAAGGAAGGTATGGACGGACAAATGTTTGGTTAGTATGGCTTTCCACGAGGCAAATTCGGTGAAGAGACCTGTTTCGCGACTAGGTTCAGTCCATTGTGATCGTTCAATAATCCCTTATGAACTCACATTACGACTGGCCAGCATCAACGCACAGAATTCTTGCTTATTGGAGGGCAGGATAACTCTTCTACAATCATTTAGGTCAAACACTTGCCTTCATAATTACTCTATAGATGGTCGAGCAGGTCTCATCCATGCTTCACAAAGGTGTTCTTGCTCAGTTCCCGGAAGGCAACATCCAGTTTTTCCCTGGTGTTCATGACTATGGGACCTCCCTATGCAACAGGCTCCTTAAGAGGTTTCCCTGAAAACAGCAGGAACCTTATCCCCTCACCTAGGAGGTATCTCCATCGCCAAAGAGAACCGCTCGCTTGCTGTCAGTGGCTTCCTCTTCACTGGGATCGAATGTTCCACTCCCCAACAGTATATAGATGAAGAGAGTCATATCATCACCGGTCCCGAATAACCACTCTTTTCCGGCTTTGACCTCCACATCTAGATGCTTGGCCTTCACATATCTTCCTTCGAATGCTCCGGTGATGTTCTTGTAAGGTCCCGCAATTACGCGCACTATTGAACCTTCTTCATCTACAGCAGGAACATCCTGACTCTTTATGTCTCCATATTGAGGATTTGCAGTTTTGTCCCTGGCACGAAGATTAAGCCGAAGCTGTGCTCCAAGCAATCGTGCCGAGGGTTTGGGCATCTCTTGATGAATGATCCCCGACCCTGCAGTCATCCATTGACAGTCTCCGTCGAGTATTTCGCCTTTGTTGTCCAAACCATTACCGTACTCTATAATCCCGCTTACAAGATAAGTCACGGTCTCGATGCCCCTATGAGGATGCCATGGAAAGCCCTTAATGTAGTCCTCCGGATTTGTCGAATCAAAGGCATCCAGCAGCAAGAAGGGATCGAAATCCTCAACGTCTCTTTGACCAACTACTCTAACGAGCTTCACTCCGGCACCGTCAACGGCGGCTCTCCCAGTCAAGATCTTGCTGATTTTCCGTATTCTGCTCACTGTAAGTTTCCTCTTCACTCCGCGGCGGATCTCATGCATCAATACTCAAAAGCCTTTCGCAAAAATGGTGTCTGCAGATCTCCAGTCATGAATGACCTTCTATCTGAATCACATGATCTATTATCCCAGATAAGCCTCCAGGAACACTCTCATTAGCAAGATAACAGACAACAGGAAGGCCGGACCTTGTCGGCCCGGCTTTGAGGGATGGGGTGAGAAAGCTCATGAAGGTTTCCACTGTCAGTTCTGCTGTAACTGGTAATCAATTGCCGCTTGCTGTGCTTCTATGTCAAGGTTCATGTTCACCTGCACTTTCTTCAAATCATTTTCAAACAAATTATAAGAAAGAATTTTGGTGGTATTGTCGCAGAAATATGGGAAAAGATGAGAGATAAACTGAAAGTTGTTTTCTTTTTTCGGTAAACCTTTTTGAAATATTTCAGCATGCACAAAGAGAAAGAATGAGAATTTTCGAATCACTGCGTGCATATTATTCAGTTTCCTTGGATTCACAGGAGATGATGAGAAAATTCCGGTGTGTACTAGAAACTATCTAAGTTCATTTTTCAAAGAAGGCGGACCGGTAAGAAGGTGCTTTGCCGGAGCGTATTCACCCCCCAGGGGAATTGGACAAGTAAGTTAGGAATAGTAGACTAAGAAGGGGTGAATATGGAGAGAGTAGAGATGAGGGGAAAGCAAAGAGGCCAAGTAAGGATCTAGGATCTCCTGAAGCCTTGAAGAGCTCTTTAATCCCCTCTCGAGAGGGGTGTCGACGGCTTCATCGTCGACGGGGTGTGTTGAACACATCAAGAATAACCCTCATGTTCAGCATGACGGAATTAATAGCGTCTCGGATATGGTGAAAAAATGATTTAGTCTACAGTCATCCCTGAGCCTCCCTGAAAATCTCCTGTTCAGGGGCATTTCGGACCTGATCCGGAATCCAAAATTCATAAGCCTCCCGCTGAAATTGCCATTACTTTATGCTCTTGCTCTCTCACGCGATGTTGATTTCGGAGGACGGCGGACCGTTGACGACCATCTATCAATTCTCACACTCTCGCAGCGAAGCTCTCGACAATGCTCTTTCTCGCATGATGTTATCCAAGGACGTGTTCTGGTCCAAGGCGAAGAACCAAGGACGGCTCTTTACAGTAATCAGCGGGCCCTTATTCTTAAGCGGACACCGGCTGTATACACTTTCAGCTGCTCATTGCCCGACGAAGCCTGACTGGCTTCAATATCGCCTCCTGCCGAAGGCAGCATTGCGACCTGGCGTGATCTTCGCCAGCCTTGCGTCCACTGATGTTCTTCAGTGCAATGCGTCCCGCCGAAGGCGGCATTGCGTCTTGTTTCAATGAGAACTGACCTCTCCGAAGTCTGACTGGCCACCGAAGGTGACTGCCCATATCAGCTCGTTCTCTTCGAATCATAAAGCTCCAGAACTCTCGGTTCGTTCTTGAAATCCCTGTAGAAAAGGAAGATGATGAAGGCATTTGCCGCGTAGAAGGCAGTGCTAAGCAAGAATAACACGGTATAGCCGCTTATAGTAGTACCAACTATTAACCCGAAGATCATAGCGGCTACGGCCCGAACAGTATTGTTCAGAAAACCGTTGATTCCAGATACTGTTGATAGTTTTGAATCTGGAACGTATGAGAAGATTATTGACGTCATGATCGGGTTTGTTATGTTCATGAAGACGAACCTGAATGCGTATAGAATCGTGAATAGAATCGGCTCTCTGACGACTACTAGAGAGAGCATCAGTGGGATTACAAGCAACTGCATTGTCAGGTTGAATTTCAGTGCGCCGAAGCGTCTTCCTAATCTGTGGGATAGTGTCGATCCGGCGGCAGTCCCTAATTGTGCAATAGAAAGGGCGATACCTATACCTGTTGCCGACATGTTGAATAGGTCTTTGAATATCAAATTTCCGAAATGTATGAAGAGACCGGCTCCGAAGCCCACGGTTGCCGTGGATATGAAGTAGTATGCAAGCACCTTCCTCTGGTCGTTCTGAAGTCCCGAAAAGTTGAATAGTTCCTTGAGTCTGGATCTCGATTCCGTCATCTCAAGCTTTATGACAGGTATTATTGCAGGTAGATGGGCGACCATCGAGATTATCAAAGTCGTTTGAAGGCTGAAAAGATCTCCGAATGCCCCACCAATGAAATTGCCGATGACTCCGCTTGCCATGTTGATTCCGAAGTTCAGACCGAAGACCTTCGCTCTGTTTCCCGTCTTTGTTATGCTTGTCATTGTCGCCATGACTACGGTGAAGGCAGTAACTGTAAACCCGCCTTTGATAAACGATAGAACGATTATAAACGTCGGATCAACTACGAAAGCAAGCGCGATTCCAGATACGGGAACGACAATCGCAGAGAGAAAGAGAATCTTCTTCTTTCCGATAGAATCTGCGAGAACGGCTGTGAGCAGCCCTATGATCGCCGATCCCCATAACTGGGCAGAAGTCACGTTGCCTATGAGTTGATTTGAGAAACCGATTTCTCTCAGATACAGATTATAG
This sequence comes from Mesotoga sp. B105.6.4, assembly GCF_002896535.1. Taxonomy (NCBI): domain Bacteria; kingdom Thermotogati; phylum Thermotogota; class Thermotogae; order Kosmotogales; family Kosmotogaceae; genus Mesotoga; species Mesotoga sp. B105.6.4. The sequence continues at coordinate 15,689 of NZ_JWIM01000002.1, forward strand.
ACAACGCGGTACATTGAGATTGTTATAGTGGTGATGAATGTATAAGTCAGCAGTAATACGATTCTCTTTCTCAACAAAAAGCCCTTCTTTGTTTGATTTGCTTACTATATATTACCATTTTGGAAGGATTTTGTGGGATGATTAGGTTCGCCAGTCTCAAGAGTACAGCGGCAATTTGAGATGGCAGTTCTTGGTGGGATTCTCTTAGAGACAAAACGCTATCCAGATGCGCCAGAGTTTGCCAAAAAAATGGCAGCGAAAGCCACCCAGTCGCTAACAAATCGTCAATAGATATGGCTATACTAGGCTTCTGCTGAATCTAACGCCCGCTAATTCGGTTCATTAGATGTTGAGGAGAATCTTTATGCGATCCAGTACCTCCAAGACAACTTCTTCAGAGACCTGGCCGATCTTCTTCTCCAGTCTATTTCTTGAGATAGATCTTAAGTCCTCGGTCTTGATGTAGCTTGTTACGTCGAGACCTGTTTGCTTTCCAGAAATCTCAACGTGAAGTGGGATAGATTTGTTCTTTGACGTTAAGGGCACAACAATCACGAGTTCAGCAGGCCCATGATTGAACTGGTCGACCGAAATGACCAAACATGGCCTAAATCCAGATTGTTCTCTGCCTCTAGTCGGATTAAGGTTTGCCAACCATATTTCGCCTCTTGAAGGTAGCTCTCTATTCATGATCGCTCTGACCGTCGGAAAGTGTGCCTTCCCATTCTTCCCTCTCCACTAACTCACCTTTCCACAGATCGCCTTGTTCTTTCAGTTTTGCGAAGGCTTCATTTGTATCTTCGAGGAGCAACTCACGTCTGTATGACTCCACTGCTTTAGAGAGCATCTCCCCGATTGTTTTGCCACTGGCGGAGGCCATAGCCTTGAGTTTGGAATGAGTTTCGGAGGAGACTCTGACTACTTGTGTCTTCAAAATCGATCACCACCTAGTAAACTGATCAGTATACTATAACATAACACGATTTTTGGTAGAAAGCTCCGTTACGCTCGCACCGGCAATTGTTTTGTTGTAAACAAAGTACGCGAAAGCAGAGCGAAAAAGAAGACTGATTTTCGCCGAAGGCGCATTGCGTCTTATTTCAGCAGTGACTGGCTTTTTTCTCGTATTCTCTTGAGCGAAATGAACTCTCGAATTTGCTCTTTCTCGATTGATCTTATCGGAGGACGCCTCTTCAAAGCGTAAAGCGTTTCCTAACAAGCGGATCTTTCGGCTAGGCTCACTTTAAACGTCTCTTATCATCAGTCTATTTGGTTTCTTCAACAGCACAGGCCAGGAGATTACTATGCCCACAATTCCGATCAGGGCCAGCACGAGAGTCATGAGCATTCCTGAGATCGTATCCTTCAGCAGGAATGCAAGATACCCGAAGCCTCCAACGTAACCGAATACCACCGGAATTGAAAGCGCAACATTTACGTTTTGCTTCATGGCTCTTTGCGGATTCTCCCACCCGAGGATTGGCTTCACTGAGTCAATTATCATCTGAAGGATGTTCAGGAAGGTAAGCGTTATAGCCCCCACAACGAAGACAACTGTTGCTTCAACAAATGAGAGCCCCAGTATTACGCTCAGAGCTATTGCACCCGAGACCGGTCCTATGAAGCTCAAGGTCTGAACATGAACGAACTTGACCGTAACAATCTCCGATGTCTTGACAGGTAAGGCTTTAAGCTCATGGATTAGTTTTCCTTCTCTACTGAATATGGAGGAGGCGAGCCCGTTTATTCCTCCGGAGACTGCGGCTATCAATGCGCCGACCGGGACAAATAGCTCTCTGTACTGCTGAAATTGCTGGATCATCTGTCCGATCTCATCAGTTTGACCGGCCACGGCAGCGATTACAAGCAATATCGGAAGGATCACCACATTTCCGAATCCGTTGAAAGCGAAGGCAGGGACTTTGAGGAAGTACCACCATTCGCGTCTATGAAGTGCCGCGAACTTGCTGTTCTGAACTCCCATCAGGCCTGTAATTTCGCCTTCCTTAAGTGCGGTGCGTTTTGCAAAGTTTTCTTGCAGACTCGAGTAAACCGAGTAGTAGAACTTGTCACCGAAGAAGAGAAAGACTCCGAGAGCGGCCACGTGAAGCGCAATAAACGCAAGAAGCCACAACAATCCCTCAAAGAGGGGTCTGCTCAGGGCCTTTGTAACCAGTATCGTCGGAGGATACGCTCCGGCTGTTTTGTTCAGAATCGCATCCTCGCTCGAGAAGATCCTGGCAAATTCCTCGGCGCTCATATTTGGATCTACGCGGCTGGTGAAGGAGATGAAGATCAGCACTCCCACCAAAATAAGTGCACTCAAGAGATAAACCATATTATCTCTATGCCTTTTGAATCGAAATAGCCTTGAGAGAGGAAGGACGATTATTGCGGAAAGCATTATCGGCAACACCTGACTTAAAAGAAACACAATCACCATGAAGATCCAGTATCCGATTCCTGCCGAGGATCGCACGCCATACAGGATATATGCTGGAAGGATTATAGCAAGCGAGATCAACATAAGGTCCATCAAGACTACGAGGAACTTCGACATAAGTACTTCTGTCGATTTCAGGGGCAAAGGTATCAAAACGCGCATATCGTCGCCAAAGAAAAAGGTGCTTATCATGAGGAAGATCCCAAAGATGAATCCAAAGAGATTTGCAATCAGGAAAGGTCCTGACAGAAAGAGCGATCTCAGTCCGGATGCTTCATACTGATCGTACATCGTGTTGAGCAAACCTCCGTAAAGCGGTCCGAGAGTCAAGCCCATCAGGAGTATGACACCGATTATCAGGGCCGGTTCCCATAGCCTTTCCTTTCTCTTGAAGTGATATAGGGACCTGGGTATGTTGTAGTGAGAATTAATCAGCGTCGAGGTAAGAGAAATCACCATTTTCAGTCTCACTACCTGTCACCTCCAGGAAGAGTTCTTCCAGACTTCCCCTGCCGCTAAGCTTCCTCAGTTGATCAACGGTGCCAACGAATTCTAGCTTGCCCTTATTGATTATTCCTATCCTGTCACATATTTTCTCAGCTACTTCCATTACGTGAGTAGAGAAAAAGACCGTGTTTCCAGCCTTTACATGATTTCTCATCATCTGCTTGAGAATGAAGGCCGATTCTGGATCTAGACCGACTATTGGTTCATCAAGGATCCAGAGATCCGGATTGTGTATGAGGGCTGCAACAAGAGAGAGCTTCTGTCTCATTCCGTGAGAATAAGTGGAGACTGGGTCTTTCACGGCATCGGAGAGCTTGAAGTTTTGAAGCAGCTTCAAAGCCCTTTCTGCTCGCGTCTTCGGAGGAACCAGGAACACGTCGGAAATCATGTTTAGATATTGAACTCCCGTGATTTTCTCCATAACTAGCGGTTCGTCTGCAACGTAACCCATCTTCATCTTCGCTTCCACAGGTGAAGTTAGTACATCGATTTCGTCGATGTGTATGCTTCCGGATGTCGGCTGAAGCAGACCTACTATCATCTTTATGGTAGTGGTCTTACCGGCTCCGTTCGGTCCGAGAAAGCCAAATATCTCGCCTTCTTTGACAGTAAGGCTCACATCATCTACTGCCTTCACACTTCCACTATAAATCTTCGTAAGGTTTCTAATCTCGATCACGATCCTAACCTCCTGCGCTCAACGAGAATTTCTGTTTTCACTCCTGACCAGAATTTGAAAAAACTCCTCCAGGTCAGGAATCGAAATGGTTGCTTCATCTGTTTTGTAGAATCTCTCTGTTGCCTCTAAGTTTTCGACTATTATCGAAAGTCTGTTAAGTTCCTTTGCTGCCGCCAGACAGTCCGTACAACTGTCGAGTTCCTTTTTGTTAAAGGGCATCTTTACGATTCTGTACTTTTCTTTGATTCCGTCGAGATCACCGGAATACTTAACCTTCCCGTTTATCATAATAAAGAATTCGTCTGCGATTTTTTCGACTTCAGGGATTATATGGGACGTGTACAGTACAGTCTTTCCGGCAATCACCTTTTCTCTTATGAATTCGAGAGTGTCGTCTCGCATGATTGGATCGAGGCCCCATGTCGGTTCGTCCAATATGTAGAAATCTGCGTCGGTTGAAAGAGCTAATGAGATGTACATCGCTGTCTTCATGCCGTTTGAGAAGGTTCTAATTTTCTTTGTACAGGGAAGGTGGTAGTGTGCGATATACTTGCGCGCCTGGTTTTCATCGAATCTGCTCGAAATTCTGCGAATCAATTTGAGGGTTTCTTCTATGTTCAGATTCTCGTAGAGATTCTTCTCCTCAGGAACGAACGAGATCATTTCTCTGACCTCATCAACGGGTCTTCCAAGAACAAGTATCGATCCAGAGTAATTGATCAATCCTAATATAGATTTCAGAACTGTCGTTTTGCCGGCTCCATTTGGACCAAGCAGTGCGTAGATTCGTTGTTTTTCCAGCTTGACATCGATCCCGCAAACGGCCTCAACATTGCCCTTATAAGTCTTTTCAAGGTTCTGTATGTCCAGGGTTAATTCATTTCTTTCCATATCTTCTCAATCACCTCCAGGAGCCTTTCCAGAGAAATTCCCGATTTCTTCAAACGAAGGATGGGCTCCCTAAGCTCAGTAGATAGGCTTTCAAAGACAGAGTCTCTTACCTGATCTCTATCACTGATTACTATATACCCTAGTCCCTGTCTTGCCATAATCAAGCCTTCCATCTCGAGTTCTCTGTAGGCTCTGGCAACAGTGTTAGGATTAACCCTGATTTGAGAAGCCATTTCACGAATTGAGGGAAGAGGATCACCTTCCTTAAGTTTCTCCTTAAGGATCTCCTCTCTCACCCCCCTCTTGATTTGATCGTAGATCGGTAATGGGGATCTTATGTCGATGTCAAACCACACATTATCACCTTCCGTAATGCCTTTGTCTTGTAAGTGTTGCTTCAAGAAATGAAGAACCGTCCTTGGTCCTTCGTCCAAGACCATGAACCCGTCCTTCGAAAGAGCAGTTGCAAGTTGCCAGTTACAAGTTGCAAGCATAAGAACCGCTGTACGCTTAAGAGCAAGGACCCGCTGATCGCTGTAAAGAGCAGTCCTCGTCCTTCGTCCCAGATCATGAACCCGTCCTTCGAAAGAGCAGTTGTAAGTTGCCAGTTCCAAGTTGCAAGCATAAGATCCGCTGTACGCTTAAGAACAAGGACCCGCTGATCGCAGTGAAATACGGTTGACCGTTGACCGTTCAAGATCATGAACCCGTTCACCGATAAGATAAGTCAAGAATGAGCATGGTCGGAACCTTCGCTGCGCTCACGCGAAGGCGAGAGATTTGCAGCGACAAGGATCGAGATTCTGACCAAGAGCTTTGTCAGAATGACGAGCTGTGATGCTTTTCGAATCGCTTCCCCGCGAAGCGGGCATTGCGTCCGCCATGCTTTTCGGCGCCCTGCGTCTTGTTCCGCTCTTTCCAACCCGCTACCTGCAACTCCCGACAACGGTTTCTCATAAGCCCAGATCCTTAACAGGAGCGCTTCAGATGACGAGATGAGCTGGTTCTGATGAGATTGCTTCATTTTGCTTTCTTCTCCGTTTCTTCTTCTTCTTACAACTCACAACTTGCATCTTGGAACTGCTCTTCACAACGTACAGAGTTTTCTCCTAAGCAAAATTGGCTCTTTCCCCGCGAAGCGGGCACTGCTTCCTGGTGCGATCTTCGCCAGCATTGCGACCTGGCGTGATATTCGCCAGCCTTGCGTCCGCCGATTCTCTTCGGCGCGTTGCGTCTTATTCCGCTCTTCCCGACCCCCTACCTGCTACCCCTGAACACGTTTCTAAAAGTCACTCCAGCTCCTTAATCCATTCGACAATCAGGTCTATCAATTCAGCGGAGACATAACCCGGCCTGTTGTATTCTTCGATACTCTTGATCGTTCCGTCCGTTTCTATGAAGATATGATTGAGTCCTTCAAGCAATTCAAGTGTGACATTTGGACTTTCTCCAAGCTCCTCAGCGAAGATGTCGAAGTAGTGTTTGGGACTCTGAAAATCAAGCTCGGCATTTGCAATCAATACAGGGAGCTCCGTTTCCTCCAGTACCGGCATACAAAAATATCTGTCAAGGCTGTAGTAATAGCCTGCCGTAAGTCCGGGGGCAATCTCCGTTTCTTCCGGGATTTCTCCATTCAATAACTGAGTGAAGAACTCGATTGTCTGAGCTTTCTGTTCTTCCGTCATTTGGTCTCCAGCCAGATCGAGATTCTGATCCAGACTTATCTGAGCGAGTTTAACGGGAGAACCGGCAAGAACTATCACGCCATCGACTCCAGCCTCTTCAGCAATCCATGGAGCAACCATTCCGCCCATGGAGTGTCCGGCGAGGTAGATCCCGCTGAATAGGGGAATTGACTTCATCTGTTCGATGACGACCAGAGCGTCGTCTACGTATTCCGCTTCGGCAGTTGCTCCGATTTCGTCCGCTTTGTCCGGGTATACAAGGTATTTCTTTGGATATCTCAGTGTCGCAATTCCCCTGGATGCGAGTCCCGCAGCGATGTCTCTGTAAGGCTTGTTCGGGCCCAGAGTACCATCGATATCGTGTGTTCCCGATCCCTGCAAGATGATTACTAACGGATACGATTCCAGACCGTTAGGAACCATCAGTTTTGCCGGAAGATAATATGGTTCCTTGCCTACAGTGATGTCTTGTTCCGTGTAGGCTGATGGGTCGGCATATTCAGGCAACTCCCTTTCGGAATATGCTGACTGACGGAAATAGAAGCCTGCCACCTTCTCGTCGCTGTCGAGAGTGACAGTGATGTCGAAGATTCCATTTGCAAACCTGCATGCTAAAACAAAGGAGATCATACCGTCATTCGTTGATGAGTCCAGATTCAGAACTTCTTGGAATTCCCCGGCCACGCCAACAATATTTGCGTATGCGCCGCTTAGCGCTTCAGGAGTGAGACTTGCCTTCACCTGTTCATTCTGAAGCTCGAAGATATTCTCGAATTCTCCGGAGAAGAATCCCTTGAGATAGGTGTCAACTACTTCATTTCCTGTTTCAATCATTATGCTCTCCGTTTCAAGCTCTACGTAAGAAGATGGTCTTATGAAGAATCCCGCGACCTTTTTCTCGGCATCCAGAGTAATTATCACATCGAATACTCCCGCCTTGAATTCAGAGGCGAATATGTAGGACACAAGATCGCCCTGAGGTACTTCGCTGATATTTAGGATCTGGACGAAATCTCCAACCTGCATCTGCAGTTGCCCTCTGAGATTTCTCATTGCTGAAAGCGGCTGCGCCTTCTTCATCTCGACATTCTGCAGCTCATAAGCTTCGGGAAACTTCCCGTTGAAGAAACTGTCTAAGTACTGCTTCGCGATATCAATCGACGCGAAAGATAGAACGGATGCAATTAGAACCGCACTTACTAGAATCCTTTTGATCATTTTCCTTCCTCCTTAACAATTAGCAGTGTTACGATTACCTTCAAGAATCAAGATCTGTGTTCATCTTAAGAATTCGGGCCTCCAGCTCCAAATAACGGGCAGAAGATTCGATGGATGCTGGAAAGAACCGTCCTAGGATGAGATCAATATCAAGCTAGAGGGCAGAGGTGCGAGGGTAGAGGTATGAAGATCGAGATCAATATAATACCAGGAAACGCTGAACTTAGAAAGCTTCTTGCCTCTACTTTTTTTGCTACCTCTCGAGTGTAAATTTACGACCTCTTCCGCTCTCAATTCCGTATGATCGAAAATCAGTCCTTGGTCCTTCGTCCCAAATCATTTAGGCATAGACACTCCGCTTGAGCGGATCATCATTACCCACATCATATTCTCTGGATCTAATCATCTCGCGGCGTCTAATGAAGACCCTGGACACGGAGTGTCAACGATGAACCGCTCTTCTGTTCTTGATCTTAAATCCCCGCTCGAGCGGGGGGGACCGCTTGCGGTGGGGAGTGTGGATGAGATGACCCGCTTGAGGGGGACACTCTCCCAAAAGGGGAGTAAACAGCCTGGCCTCACAAGGTCTGTACTCACTTTCACCGCGCCATCTCTTGACCCTACCGCTCTTAAGATCGGTGGAGCGTGAAGCTAGAGAAAGGGCATTTTCGAGACGTTCGCTTCGCTCACGAGAGGACGAGAACTCCCTCTCTCCTGTTTCTCGTACTCTCTCCTCATCTCGTACTCTCGATGCTCTTCTTTGAAACAGACACCCTCCGCCACTTCGTGGCCCTCCTCCCTCAAGGGAGGACTTAAGATCAGGATCATCAGGAGCGAACCACAGTGTTTCCGCAAGTGCCAGTATATGAGTGCCGTTTACCTCCCTAACTTATGGGTAATGACGAGCTCTCGGCCCAACCGCATTGTTCGCTTCTTTTGTCTGTCATCCTGCAGTGACAACATTCAGATCTGCTTTTCTCGCTACTCAGGGCAGTCTCGAATGCCGCCTTTCTCGAAGCGAAGCTTAATCTCAAGTGCAAAGCGTCTTTTCGTTCTCTCGATACGGTTTCTCCATCTGACTGAGAAAGGCCAATCGTTGACGGCCAGAGATCCGCTTGTTAGGGAACGCTGCAAGCTGAGCACTTCAAAGAATCGGCCTCAGTGGGATTTTCGGAATTGCTTCCCCGCGAAGAGGGCATTGCGACCTGGCGTGATCTTCGCCAGCCTTGCGTCCGCCGATGCTCTTCGGCGCCTTGCGTCTTATTCCGCTCTTCCCGACCCCCTACCTGCTACCACCGACCACGGCCAGGCCCGCATTAGCGACATTCTCGCCATCATTTAGCCTTCCGAAAGTGGTCTGTTTTCACACTTCCTTCTTTTCAAAGACCTTGTAATCAGTTACGGTCAGTACAACTGTCGCTGCAAGCAATGAGACCAGATAGATCCAGTCAATAGTCCCCTTCTGTGCTATACTCGATCCCAGTATAAAAGGATATAGATTCAGCCAGGAGAGCGTATCAATCATTCCAAGTATGGGCAATCCTAGGACTATTACTACTCCGGCGACGACTGGTTTAACCTGATCTCTACTCATTATAGAAATCATCGTAAAAAGAGAGTAGAAGAATGTGACTCCGACCAGCTGCTGGAGCAGCACTTTCAGCGTATCGGCAAACACCGTGCTGTAACCGGCGAAATTCATTGCTACTGGACCGAGCAAAGACAAGACCGCCGTTATTGTCAGTACGGCTCCGAGCCCCGCAAGATACTTTGTCCAGAACACTTCGTTTCTGTTCTTTCTTGAAAGCAGGAAGTAGATCGTCTTCTTGTCGAATTCCTTTGCGAATATGGGGAAGGCAATCAGCAGAACGACGAAGGGGAGAAACTGCCCGTAGTTCTTTCCGTGCCACTGACTCAACAGATAGTAGTTGTCTTCATTAAGTCTCGAAAGACCTGAAACGTCTCCCATAAGATTCTTAAGAAAATCCGGCATATCTTCAAGTTGAGCGGTCATTTCTTCCATCATCTGCGCTGCATAAGGTCTGAGAGCAATAGTTGTAACCAATGAGATTAACAAGACGACGAACATGATTACTACTCTCAATTTCATTTCGTGGATTTCCTTATAGAACATGCTTATTCCCCCTTACAATTGTCCCGAAGAAGGATTCAAGACTAACCTCTTCTCTTCTAGATCCAGCTATCTCCTTCAGCTTCGCAATCTCTTTAGGGTTGTCGGTGAGAACTTTCAGCGCATCTGCTTCTTTGACGACGGCGATGAAGTCATTCTTATCTATTTCCGTTTTCAAAGGCAGAGAGTAAAGAGCAAACCTATCGTCCAATCCCTTCATTTCTCCTGAGTAGAGAATTTCGCCTTTGTACATTATCGAAAAGACATCGGCGATCTTCTCTACCTCGGGAATGATGTGAGAGGTGTAAAGTACTGTCTTTCCATTAAGGGATAGATTCTTTATCATCTCAAGAACTTCGTCTCTCCGGAGTGGATCAAGACCCCACGTGGGTTCGTCAAAGATGAAGATGTCAGCGTCCTGAGACATTGCAATTGCCAGATAAGTGGATGTCTTCATGCCGTGAGAGAAAGCAGATATCTTCTTATTCATAGGGAGATCAAAGTCCTTCATTTGTTTAGCAGCTTTATCTGCCGAAAAATTGCGCATGAGCATCGAACACATCTTAACTGCCTTTTCCGGAGTCAGGTTGTCATAGAAGCTTTTGTCTTCCGGAACAAATGAGATTCTCTCCCGGGCGACATCGATTTTCTCTCCAAGTATCGTTATCTCTCCGGAATAATGAACAAGACCAAGAATTGATTTTAGAGTTGTGGTCTTTCCCGCGCCGTTAGGACCCAAAAGAGCGTTGACCTTTCCGGGCACAAGCGAGAGGTCTATCCCTTTTACAGCCTCGAAATTCCCGTAGCTCTTCTTAAGGTTCTTAACTCTGATCGCTTCTTCTAACATTGAATTCACTCCTCACTGACTATCCTAACTGTACTATATCAACTAATACAGTTAGTTGTCAAGGGGGTGCTCTGAATCTCCTGCTTTTTCCAGTGATTCTAGAATGTAGAAGTCAAGAAGTGATCACAATGTATAATATTGCAGTCTTCAGAGAAACGAGAGATCAGGGAGCTGAAGACAGGGGGGATGTTTGCGATGAAGAGATTTCTAATGTGCGTTCTTTTATTAGTCTCGCTTACTGGTGCTTCGATCGGTTGCACAGGGTTCAGAGTGGTTTCGAGGGATGGTTCAATTATTGCTGCAAGGACTCTCGAGTTTGAATTTGATCTCGAAAGCAAAATCATGGTTGTACCTAGAGGTACTTTTATGACTGCGTTTACAACCGGCTGGGAGGGCCTGAGCTGGAATGTGAAGTACGGATACGTTGGGGCCAACGCCTTGGGCATGGATTTAGTTGCAGATGGAATAAACGAAGTTGGTTTGGCATGCGGCGCATTCTACTTCTCCGGTTGCGCAGGTTACCAGGAGCTACAAAGAGAGTTTTACAGAGAAACTCTCTCTCAGTTTGATCTGGTAGGTTGGATTCTTGGCAACTTCGCAACGGTAGATGAAGTGAAAACAGCGCTCGAAAATATCCGTGTGTACGGCCTTGCCATTATGGCCACGGAGTCTACTGTTATGCCACTTCACCACATTGTCTATGATGCAAAGGGAGGCTGTATTGTAATAGAGTACGTTGAAGGTGAACTGAACATTCATGAAAACCCTCTTGGAGTAATTACAAACAATCCCACATTCGACTGGCATCTTCAGAATCTCTCGAACTACGTAAACTTGACTCCGGTAAACATCAAGAGTTCTAAGTTAGGCGATTTTGAAATTAAGGCGACAGGAAATGGAACTGGATTGCTTGGGCTTCCTGGGGACAACACATCTCCAAGCCGATTTGTGAGGGCCGCCTTCTACTCTCACGGAGAAGTGAAGCCAGCCCATGCAAAAGAGGCGGTAACTTTGGCCTGGCACATCTTGAACGCTCTGGATATTCCTGAAGGTCTCGTAGTCAATGAAGAGCTGGGATGGGTAGTTACAAGAGACATTGCTTATTGGTCGGCAGTAAGGGACTTGACCAACAGAGTCTACTACTACAGGACATACGGTGATCTGAATATCAGAAAGGTAGAGCTTGATAGAATCGATTTTTCCAGCGGCAATATTCGTTTTCTGAAAATGAGTCACGAACAGAATTATATCGATGTGACCGACGAAATCAAATGAGAAAAGCAGTCGCAGGATATTAAGATGCTGCAAGCATAAGTTGGAACGAATACACGGGGAAAGGACTTTCGAGAGCTTCACCGAGAAGCCTCTCTCAACGCTTGAGAGAAGATGCTGAACGCTGATGAAAACCACGTTGATCGTCAACGGTCCACCGTCCCTCGCTCGAAAGAGCAGTTGCAAGTTGCTTATTCCAAGTTGCAAGCATAAGAACCGCTGTACGCTTAAGAGCTAGGACCCGCTGATCGCTGTAAAGAGCAGTCCTCGTCCTTCGTCCCAGATCATGAACCCGTCCTTCGAAAGAGCAGTTGCAAGTTGCTTATTCCAAGTTGCAAGCCCTAAAGTAAAGGAACGTCAAATGTCGTTATGCCGAAACTAGAGTCGCCCTCTGAGAAAAGCGGTTCTTCGTTCCGACGCTACGCGTCCAGGTTCTTGGTTCTTCGTCTAGGATTCCGTCATTCTGAGATGATCCTGCTCAGAATCCCGATCTTCACGTGAACAAAACGGCTCTTTTGCCCGCGAAGCGGAACTGGCCTCGCCGAAGGCGAGACTGGCCAGGCGAAGCCTGACTGGCCTGCGCCAGCAGACTGGCCACCGTAGGTGAATGAACCAACTCGGTTTGTCATCCTGACGTGCTCTTGGTCAGGGCGAAGGGATGAGGCGGATCAGAGGTAAGAGGAATGAGGCTAGAGGTAAGAAGATCAAGATCTCTTCGCTCTTCCGACCTCTTGCCTCTGACCTCAGGCTCTTCCCAAGTTCAAGGACGGGTCCATGATTCGGGACGGGCAACGAAGGACGGTTCTTAAGATCAAGATGCTGAAACAAGTTCAGCATGACGCATTGTCAACAAACAGGGGTTTCTAGCTTCCACCGAGAACACCGGTGAGATTGATTGAAACAATGATCCTTTCTATAGGTTCAATGAGTCATCTGTTTTGAAGATCCACTTAACTTCTTCTCTCAATCTTTTAATGAAGTGAGACGGTTCTTTGTTTAATTTATTCCACTCGGCCAAAGTGTAGATTAGAAGATCGACCGGAACCGGTAAAATCGACAAATCCCATTCCGTTCCCCGTTTTCCGAAAGGAGCTTTGGAGTCTTTCACTATAACAATCCCATCAAGGTCGCTTCCCACTCCATTATCGCCCCGAGCGTAGGAACCAAAGTAACCGATGCTGAGAACGTTGGAATTCCTCTTCAACTCGTCTGACCACTTAATAAGTGAATCAACCACGGTCACTTTACTTGGCCATTTCATTATTGACGAATTCAACGATCTCACCGGCGTATTCAATAGCCTCCTCGCTTTGCTTCCTTCCGAAATACTCAAAAGGCGAGCCTTCGGGATGACCATATGGATATCTCGCAGGTATGTAAGAATTGTCTAGGATTTTCGCCTTATCCAATAACTCATCGGGTAGCTCAATTCCTTCAGGAAGTTCCTGAATCAGCTTGCTTACCATGTGCCCCCACGCTTCCTGACCAAAAAAAAGATGGAGAGCCTTTATTGCCTTTTCAGCCGCTTGCTGTGCCGCAAAGCATGCCCACTCGTGCTTGCCATTAGCAGCAGACTCTCGAGCATGTTCAAGATCTCTTTCTGCTTGACGTAACCAATCCAGCGACCTATCAGGCATGGACATCCCTCCCAATCGTGATTATAGCACCTGCAACCAGTAAGAGGATATAACCTTCAGTAGCAAGTCGCACTTTGCTCTGCTAGTTCCGCTTCGTAGGGAAAGACCCGATGATCGTTGAAATACGGTTCACCGTTGACCGTCCAAGACCGAGAACCCGTTCATCGATAAGATCAGTCAAGAACGAGCATGGTCGAGACCTTCGCTGCGCTCACGAGAAGGCGAGAGATTTGCTGCGACAAGGATCGAGATTCTGAGCAAGAGCTTTGTCAGAATGACGAGCTGTGATGCTTTCGAATCGCTTCCCCGCGAAGCGGGCATTGCGACCTGGCGTGATCTTCGCCAGCCTTGCGTCCCGGCACGATCCATTGTCGGCATTGCGTCCGCCATGCTTTTCGGCGCCCTGCGTCTTGTTCCGCTCTTTCCAACCAACCCCGAACCTCGTTCGTTATTCTTGCAACATGCAACTCACAACTTGGAACTGGTTCTCAAACAAAAAGGAGAGTCAAAAAGACTCTCCTCTTGTATAACATCTGGGCGATACCTAC
>NZ_JWIM01000112.1:0-1711 GCF_002896535.1 Mesotoga sp. B105.6.4
TTTTGGCGTATTTGGTCTGTTTTGTAACATCGACTATTATAGTGTTAAAGGTAGCCAGCTTTGCAAATAATCGGATCTTCCAATAAAAAAACACAGAGACATATTCCAAACAGCAGGATAAGGCACTGGTGGTTTAGAAGAATTGAAAAAGGCTGGCAGGTGATGGTTGAAATGGCGTATTATATTGATCTGTTTTCGCCAGAAACATATGAAGCTTTTTCAAAGTCAGATAGAACTATTTCCGGATTTCGTATACGGCACAGAAATTTGGCAAACAAAGTTAATATCGGGGATAAACTTATATGTTACCTGACCAGACTCTCTCGCTGGATTGGTGTACTAGAAGTGACCAGCAAGCCTTTTATTGATGATTCTCCCCGTTTCTATGAAGCAAACGACCCGTTTATAGTAAGGTTCAAAGTCAAGCCACTGGTCTGGTTAGAAGTTGAGAAAGCCTTGCCAATACACGAGCCTGAGATATGGAAGGGATTATCCTTCACCAGAGACCTTCCGCCGAACTCGAATGCCTGGACCGGGAAGGTCAGGGGTAGTCTTGTTAGACTGGATGACGAAGACGGTGAGTTCTTGGAAGCAGTCCTATCAAATCAGGAACACTCCGGGAGGTTGTTCGCATACGACGTCGAAGCCTACAAGAAGTATCTACTACCTAGAGTCAGAGTTGAAAATAAAGACATACCTGTATCAGTCCCAACGGACGAGGACTCTGAAGATAAAGAAACGATAACTGAGCAAGCCGATGTGCGCGAGTCAATTAAGATTCAAGCCTTACTGGCAGATATTGGCGCTAAGATGGGAATGAAGATATGGATTCCCAGAAACGACCAAAGCAGAGTACTTTCTGAATGTAAGACCCGCAACCTGGCTATTCTGGATAGGCTACCACTTAATTACGATGAGACTACCCTAAAGACTATAGAGCAGATAGATGTTCTGTGGTTGAAAGGAAGATCTATCAAGAGGGCTTTCGAGGTAGAGCATACCACTTCAATCTACTCCGGTATTCTCAGAATGGCCGATCTGCTGGCGCTTCAGCCGAATATGGACATTAAGCTTCACATAGTAGCTCCATTCTCCAGAAAGGACAAGGTCTTTCAAGAACTGCAAAGACCTGTTTTTTCGTTGCTAGAACGTGGCCCTTTGTTTGAAACCTGCACATACCTTTCGTACGAAAGCGTAAGAGAGATAGCTTCTCTTTCTCATCTTGCACATCTTTCGGACGATGTATTAGAGGACTACAGCGAGAGTGCGGAAGATTAGGCATAACTCTTTTTCGTAGCAGACTCGCCTTTTTACATTTCATTCAAATCGGCTGTCAAGACTCGCATCTTCTGTAAGCTGAGCATCTACGATAAAGCAAGGTCGAGAAACTGGGCAAACTGAATTGCCGATCGAGACGCGGAATAAGAACTATGTCACTAAGATAGTGCTGGAATTCAGTGAACGTTTGGATGTATTCTTTTCGGACCGCTTGAGCGATGGAACCGTGACAAAAGTGTTTTTTGTTGACAAAGTTGACATAAACAATATATAATCTAGGAGAAGAGCATGGATCTGATGATGAATAAGCTGTTCTTCAATGTGCTTAGGAACAGAATACAAGAGATTATTGAAAACCGGGAATGCAATATCTACTTGCTCAGTGATGCGAAGAAGAACATAGATCTGATGAATGCTTTCTACAAGTCAGGAA
>NZ_JWIM01000113.1:0-2458 GCF_002896535.1 Mesotoga sp. B105.6.4
GCTTCATTGATGTCCGGTGCATCGGCCTGAATGTCTCTTCCGAAGAGATGTTTAAGGGCGCTTTTTGCAAGTCTTTCTCCGAGCATTACATTCCCGTAAGAACTGTTGTGGATATTGTCTGAAAGAGGTATGTCAATTGCTGGAATTACGAAGACTCCTTTGAGCTCTCTCCCCGCCTTTCTTTGGGCCTCTCGCACCCTGGACCAATTGTCATCGCTCATTCCCCAAGGTTCCTGATCTGCTACAAAACGGTTGAGCTGTACCGTAAAGAAAGCTAAGCAAGGATCATTGAGATCTTCTCTCAAGCTGTTGACGAAGTTCGCAAATCTCTTGCCATACGTGATGCTGAGATCATCAGAAGTATCGGAGCATCCCTGATACCACAGGACACCTGCGAGATCTCCTCCACATCCCGTAGTAATCTCAAGTAGATTAGTATAGAGCTCTCCACTTTCGGCCGGATTCCATTGACTGAGACAGGAGCCTCCGAGAGATGCCTGGATAAGACCAATTGGTCTATTCAATTCTCTCTTAAGATATCTGGCAAAGCTCAGATAAGGTGAATGCCCAGGGTTTATTGTCTCCATGTTTACAGGGTGAATCGTTCCTGTCGAGTCGTTAAGAGGGTGCGAGGCCAGATCCCATTTGCCTTTGTTTCTCAGCACATGAACTCCGATCTCCGGAGGATCGTATATCGGATCTTTGCCATAACCTGCTGAGTTGCTTTGACCGGTAATGACAAAAACCTCACCCACACCGAGATGATGTATGGCATCACCCCTGAAAGCGTATTCTATACCAGAACTATCTGGTTTCAGGGAGGTCTCTATCCTGTAGAGTCCCCCCACGGGGAGCTCGAAAGATATCTCCCATCTTTCGCCTTCAAGCATTGTAGCCGGGAGCCATGGCAGTAGCGGCTCTGAGCTTGCTTCACAGACCACCCTCACAAATACCGCTTGACGATCGGAGATCTCTATAGAAGGAATGTAGCTGCCTGAGAGTGTTACAGAAGCTATTCCTTCCTTATGTTGAAGAATTTGCCAATCTTGGGGTCCACAGTTTATTTGGCAACCTGGTATCATATACTCCCTCCTCCAAAGCATATCTCAGCTAAATGAAGAGCCAATCCTGACAGTGTTGAGCTATCGGGATCGATCGCCTTCAAGATTTTCGGCAGGTTGATGCTCCCCAAATTCGCTTCAAGCTCTTTCCTCAGAGCTGGACCAATAAACTCATAGGCTCCCGAGATCTTGCCTCCAAGAACAATCACATCCGGATAGAAGATCTTGATAAAGGGTATGAGGGCTTCTGCGAGAAGGCTTCCCGTTTCACAGAATAGCTTCATGCAGACAGTGTCGCCCTTGACGGCCAAGTTATAGAGATCCATCACATCTAGATCTACCTGAAGCGAGTCTGAAATCTCCCGGTACCTTGCAAGTATTCCCCTCCGGGAGATTCTGTCGTCAAGTATTCCTTTGCCAAAAGGAAGGTTTCCAATCCAGCCGTAAGGAGGTATTCCTCTTTCATTCTGGACTATTTTCCCTTCCTCCATAAAAGCTGAACCCAGTCCTGTACCTATTGTAATTCCAATGATCCTCCTCGCACCAATAGCTGCACCTTTGAGATACTGGCCACGAGTAAAGGCCCAAGAATCGGCATCGAATATCACGGGAAACAACTCGGTTACGGTGACTTCATTACGGAAGAAACCGGATAGATCCATTCCGTAAAGCGCCTCGTATTTGTTAACACCTTTTATGAGGCAAATTCCTTTTTCGTAATCGAATGGCCCGGGAAAGGCAACTGCGAGGCCGACAGGCTCAAGGTTCATCTTGTTTGACTGCCCGACCAAACCAGTTACGATCTCGGAAAACCGCTTTAGAATAACTGCTCTGGAACCTCTCGAATCAACGGAGGTTATGTTAACGCCTGAGACCAGTTGACCATGCAAATCACAGAGAGCGGATTTTACTGTTGTCCCTCCGACATCTAGAGCTAGTATGATGTGTGAATTCACTTCAAGCGAGCCTTCACAATTATACACTTCTCCCCACTCCCGGCCTCGATTGTGTAACTACCTGCGCAAGCAGGCACTATTACAGTCTCGGAGTAGTTCATCTTCCGCCTGTTCTCCCCCGAGATAAGGATCACACTCTCTCCGTCAACGAGCGTCAATATGTGGAATCTACCTTCGGTTTCGAATTCCACCTTGCCCTCTATTTCAACCCGAAAGACCTCATGGAAGAAGTCTCTGCTTGTCGCGATAAGGTATTCGGCCCAACCATTACCCGAGGCCACTAAAGATGGCTTTGGTTTCAAATGTCTGTCTACCCAGTTCCCCCGTCGCTTCCTATTCAAAACTTTGAAGGCGTGCTCAATGTGAATCGGCCTCATAACACCCTGTAAGTCAGGCCTCAGATGGTCGTATATCTTGAATGTGTACCTGTATGTGGTCGAG
>NZ_JWIM01000114.1:0-1001 GCF_002896535.1 Mesotoga sp. B105.6.4
AATCGGGGGTTTCAATTCCTCATAGGTAGTCTGGGAGCTGCTACTAATGTTGGGGAATGGATAGATATTTCATGTTTCAATTCCTCATAGGTAGTCTGGGAGCTATATAGATTTAGGCTAAAAATGCCTAATTTTAGTGTTTCAATTCCTCATAGGTAGTCTGGGAGCCCACACTATTATATCTTCTGGCAGCTCATCAGTTAGTTTCAATTCCTCATAGGTAGTCTGGGAGCCCAGGATAAGAGCGCAAAAAAAAGAGATCTCTTTTGGTTTCAATTCCTCATAGGTAGTCTGGGAGCCCCTCGATTAATATCATTTTTCGATACATTTCGAAGTTTCAATTCCTCATAGGTAGTCTGGGAGCATTTCCCTGAATGTTGGGGGAAATTTCAAAATCGGGGGTTTCAATTCCTCATAGGTAGTCTGGGAGCGGGATAGAACATGGTTACATTAACAGAGAAAAAGGCAAGTTTCAATTCCTCATAGGTAGTCTGGGAGCCTTGTCAGCTTCTTCGCATAGTCGGGATCGGTAGCGGTTTCAATTCCTCATAGGTAGTCTGGGAGCAATTTCAAGGTCTGTAGCTAGCTCCGACTCATTAAGTTTCAATTCCTCATAGGTAGTCTGGGAGCCTCATACTTACACACCGCCTTCACTTTAGGATACTAGTTTCAATTCCTCATAGGTAGTCTGGGAGCTATGGATGAGAAGAGAACGAGATTCCATCGATAACAGTTTCAATTCCTCATAGGTAGTCTGGGAGCTGACCATTAGAAATGCGCGTGAGTCTAAGTAGCAAGGTTTCAATTCCTCATAGGTAGTCTGGGAGCCCTAATTTCTAGACTTGTAGCCAACTCTGACTCACGTTTCAATTCCTCATAGGTAGTCTGGGAGCACGTGTACTTAGTAGTATAGTATAGTAGTGTACCTAACGTTTCAATTCCTCATAGGTAGTCTGGGAGCGACCCTTTTCCAAAGGAATCGTATTCAGAAATCCGGGTTT
>NZ_JWIM01000115.1:0-2314 GCF_002896535.1 Mesotoga sp. B105.6.4
GAAGGCCTTGACTTCGAAGCCTTTTTCAACAAGATATTCTGCTAGATGCGAACCTATGAAGCCTCCGGCTCCCGTTACGAGCGCCTTCAATCAGAATCCTCTCCGTTTCCCGTAAGTGCCATATAGTCTTCCATTCTTCCTACATCATGCCAGCTACCAGCGTGTACATGAACTGCCAAACGCATACCGTTATCTTTCATCATTTTCCAGAGAGAGGGCATATCTATATACTGATGCTTTGGTATGTTCTCTCTTATATAGGTTATCACTTTTTGTGAGATGCCGTAGATTCCACCGTTTATTATGTACTTAAGCTTTGGCTTCTCTTCCCAGTCTATTAGCTCGGGGGACCCGTTCATCTTTAGCACGCCAAAGTCAACGGGTACCTTTCTTTCGATTCCTGTAAGAACAAGATCGTACTCTCTCAGGAGGTCATTAATAACAGAATAATCTACATCGCAAATCAGATCCCCATTTGAAACGATGATCTTGTCATCGAAATCATCCGGAAGGAGAGCAAGAGAGCCTGCGGTTCCCGTGCGCTCAAGCTCTTCGATGTATGTGATGTTTACTCCGTATCTCGAGCCATCGCGGAGGAAACTCTTTACTATCTCTTTCTTATAATTAACTGAAACAAAGATGTCTACTATCCCGAAATCTTTCATGTGTTCGATTATCAACTGAATTATTGGTTTATCTCCCACAGGCAAGAGAGGCTTGGGGATAGCTGCGGTTAGGGGTCTCAGTCGCTTGCCCTGTCCGCCAGCCATTATGAAGCCGTACTTGAACATTACTTTCCACTCCTGCCGAGTATCCACTGGTATGTGAGGGCAAGTCCTTCTTCAAGGCTCACCTTTGGTTCCCAGCCGAGTTCTTTCTTTATCTTGCTTATATCTGCTACTGCGTAGTCGTAGTCGTATTCTTCTCTGAGCTTTGTGGCGTCGAACAAGACGTCGCATTCGCCTCCCGTTACTTCCTGGGCTTTAGTGATTAGGCTGCTGATTGACATGGGGATGGCTGAGCCTACGTTCCAGATATCTATCCCCTTAGGATTCTTCTCAATCAAAAGGGTCAGCAAGTCTATGAGATCGGAGATATAGAAGAAATCACGAACCTTCTCGGAGTCACCGATATTTACCGTACCGGAGCAGGCGATCTTCTCGAGAACTGTTGGAACCACATAAGGCGAAACCTGATAAGGACCATACGGATTGAAGAGTCTGAGAACTGTTAGATCGAGCGAGTAACGATTTGCAAGATAGACGAGAATATCCTCGAGAATAGCGGCCCTTGTTCCGACGAAGTTCTTGGGGCAGACAATATCCGACTCTTTGAAACTGCTCTTTTTTGGTGCATATACTCCGTATGAAGAGAGGAAGATGATGGTCTTCAGCTTTCCACATTGTGCCACCAGATGAAGGACATCACCAAGAGCACCAACATCTGTGAACTCTCCGATGTATTCAAACCCTATGATATATGGGATCTCTGGATTAAATGAAGAGTAATTCGAATGCTTCAACTGCTCTGTGTATTTGATATCAAATACTCTTTCCAAATGAGGCGTCAGCCATTTCTCCACGTTAGATACTAGAATCTCCTTCACTATTTCGCACCCCTTCGAAAGAGCATGACTTCTGCCGTACGAAGCATCGTTGCTAGATATAGCCTGAAGTCCATGTTCTTAACATAATAAAGATCATATGAAAGCCTTCTGGCGAAGGTATCGTATTCAAGCTTATCGACGTATCTGTAGAGCACTTGGGCGTGGCCGGTGATACCGGGCATTACCCTTGTTCTGTATCTGTAAAAAGGTATCTCCCTTGTACAATATTCGTAAGTCGAAGGAATGTCAGGCCTCGGTCCCACTATGCTCATGTCACCCTTGATAACCGAAACCAATTGTGGGATCTCGTTTAGCCGCGTCATGCGCAAGAGCTTTCCGCTTTTCGTCAGTGTTGGAAAGTCTTCTCCCTGTTCTGGCTCGTTCATAGTTCGGAACTTATATACTTTGAATATTCTAGCGTTTACTCCATGACGAGGCTGAGTGAAGAAAATCGGTCTTCCGTCTCGGATCAAAATGTAAAGAATACTGAAAAGAATGAACGGAGAGAAGAGAATAATTAGGCCTGTAGAGAATATGATGTCCACTACTCGGATTCTTCTGGATATTCTTGCCTGGGAAAAGACTATCTCGTAGTATTCTCTGAATCTCTCGATGATCTCTATCGGTATTCTGTGAAGAGAGCTCTCCACTAAAGTTGGAAGATACTCAATAGACGTGTTCTTAGTGATCGCCTCGTTCAGAATAGGC
>NZ_JWIM01000116.1:0-3905 GCF_002896535.1 Mesotoga sp. B105.6.4
ATAGGTTTCAATCTGAAAGGTTTGGATGCGATTTCCCTGGAAATCTCTCTTAGATCCCCTGCAGCAATTAGTGCCTTCGAATCTTCCGAGTTTGCATCAACATAGTAGTCAAGTGAATCGAATAGATTCCTCCTATGCCTTTCCGAGACGGGAAAATCGATGTAGTACAGTCTCTTGGGCCCAATACTCTGGGTTCCGAAAGAAGCTCCTGTCTTCTTGTAACGCTTCATGGTCTCTTCTCTCGTGAGGTCGAAATACACTTTCAGGTCATACGAGCCTCTCATAGGGCTAAGCATACATCCCCAACCAATTACCAGTATTGCATCCTGCCGCTTCGAGTTCCTCCCTCGACTGATTTCCCTTTTCAGAGTTGAGATCTTTTCTTTTGAGAAGAACGTTGCTATGCTTCTTCTGAAAACCCTGCCAAAAACCTCATCCTGACCAAGATAACGAGTTAAGAGATTTTCAAGTTCTTCATCGTTTCTCCTACATGTGTCGAAATCGTACACTTCAATGGTCAGAGATTTGCGGTCAACGATTTTTTTAGCAGTCTGTATGATCTCTCTCCAGTCGTTCCCGGGGAATCCGTCGATTGCAATAACAGGAACCGTTCCACCCGGCCTTCTCCGTTCGGATAAGAGGAAGTCCAGTATCTCTTCTAGACCCTCTATGGTATGGGCGTTCATCTTCTCGGAGACGTTTGTCGGGTTGAACTGTTCGTGAGAAGGAATCATCTCTATCATTCCCTTCGGCTATTTTCGCTTTGTGAAAGCAATCTGACAAACCTGACAAGTTCATGGGGTTTTAGAAGGAAGAGCCTCCCGCTCTCACCGCCAGATATCACATACTTCATTGTTTTTGTGAGGGTAGTCAGATCCAGCCCTTTCGAGGCCTCTCCAAAGTAGCACGGCGTCATTCCCCAGAAAGGTGAATCCAAACCAATCACGGCCCATGCGCTGGACAGGCTTTCGCTTAGCTTTCTCTCCCATCTTCTCACGTCGCTCATGGGATCAAAACTCCAGTGTTCGGTCTGCTGATTCAGCACAATGAACTCCCCGTCATCGTAGAGCGTTCTGGGCCACTTTGCTTCGTCTTTGTAACTTATGGCATATTGAAAGCCTGCCTCCTTCAGCACTATGAAATCTGGCTCCGCGGTTCCATGTCTGTATTCCGGGCAGGCATCCTGGAACGAGTAATGCCCGATCGGAACATTTGCTTCTCCACAATGTTCAGCTATGATACTTCTGGCCATCAGAAGAGATTCAAAGTAGACGTTTCGCGGCAAATAGCCTTTTGCCTCGGTCGCTACACCCAAACCGGCGCTGCTCAGGAGGATCTCACCCGTAGGAAAGATGCCTCCCCTTTCGCGCGGAATGAAGAACTGTTCAAGGGTCTCGGGAGCGTAATCCCACCAGTTTGACGGGAAAGCTATTCCATCCTTTATTCCGTCAATTGAATGCAGGTCCAGATATCTTGGCAGCACAGGAAGATGACCGAGATCAGCAGCGTAGTTCACGAACACAATGGGAATATCGCCATTCTCAATCCTCTCGAGAAGAAAGCCGTCCGAAACTTCTTCCTTCCACGGAGCCTTCGCTTCCTTTAGCCACAGTACCGGCAACTTCACCTCATTCTTAATGGTCACTCCAACCTCGACATCATGGGCCAGGACAAAGACAATTCCCCGCCTGGATAGTTCAGATATAACTCCATCATCGTATATCTGACTTCCCCAGACTATGTTGTTGCCTGTACTTTTCGCCAGTTCACCAATTACGGGCACACTTTCTCTCAGTGTGCCTAGAGCTGCAATCGGAAGTATATCCTCTCTCATGTACTTGGCAATCCAGCGAAGAGTAATGGGATCGTTTCCCAGCGAAACTCCCTTCCCTCTGTCAACCCATCTTCTGGCCATTCTACCGGTAAGACTCAACAGTGTTTCACCGTCACCAATTCGCTCTATCGTATCGACTTCGTATCCCATTCTTTCGAATCTCTCTGCTTCTTCATCTGAGCAACACGCGAGATGAAGCCTCTCAACCCCCAAATCACGAAGCTTCTCAAACTGACTATCCCCCGCCTCGAGATGAATTGCCAGAGATTTTCGGTAGAATATCTCAGGATACAGAAAAGTGTCTATCCTCGAACGGCCTGGTAACTTGAAAGAACCCAGTTCGACCATCTCAAGCGGAAAGTCAAGCTCACATGAAGGATATACAACTGCATCTTTCGGGAAAGTTTCTTCGAATAAGTTGAAGAGCTCTATATACAGTTCAATCAGTTCCTCTGAAGAATGGTTGAGAGAAGGACATCCTCTCGCACTGAAAAACCTTTCAAAAGGCACCTCCCTACCCTCGCTCATGGAAACAAAGAGTATCTCTTCGTAGAAATTGGTCAAGAAATACAGCTGCTCTTCATGTCTGTTTCCGGCGAAAGGGAGGTGGTCGCCAATACCTGCGAGGCTTGGTCTGACAGAGAAGTAGGCGTCATAATCGATATTCCTGTCCTTACACAACCAAGCAATTACGGGAAGGGAAGCAACCCTCGCCGGACAGCTTTCATGACTGTAATAGAAAATGAGATGGGGACTTTTCATAGATACCTCCTCTGGACTTCAATACATACAATCATTTGTATTCAAAGAGAGTTTATATATCCCATCAAAAAATTCATACGTCTATACTATACAACAGAAGTAATATTTAAAAGAACATAGTTATGGCTTGAAAAAATGCAAGCGTTTGTATTTATTGATGATAATCGTCAATTATCTGCCACCGCGAACCGTAAGACCGCATGAACGGATTCGAATACAAGGGTTCCAAAATGATAGAGTTTTCATGCACCACTGGCACCGAACGTATTCCGGGGAGGGATTAAAAGTGAAGAAATCGTTACTGATTCTTTTTTTGATCACGTTGATGGTGGCCGTTAGTTTTGGTGCGGCTGCGAAAGTGAAGTTCTGGCACATGTATCTTTCAGGTCCGTCGAAGGAAATCATGGACGAGATCATAGCCGAGTTCAACGAGACTAACAAGGGAGCTATCGAGGTCGAGGACCTCGCAATTTCCTTCTGGGACTACTGGGACAAGATCAGGGTCTCTATGGCTGCAAAACAAGAGCCTGATGTCTTCCTGCATGATCTGGGTAACGTGGGAATGAGAGCTTCGACGGGCATTCTTCTTGATCTGAAGCCCTATTTGTTGGCAGCTGGCTTTGATCCTGAAGAAGTCTTCTTTGAGGGACCTTTGAAGATGTGTTCCTACGAAGATGGGATCTACGCTCTTCCCCTTGAGACAGACGTTAGGCTGCTTTTCTACAACAAAGACCTATTCAGACAGGCTGGCCTGGATCCCGAGAAACCGCCTACTACCTGGGAGGAGTTACTCTACTACGCCGAGAAACTGAACGTTCTTGACAAGAACGGTGATTACGAGGTTGTTGGGTTCAACCCGCTATACGGTCAATCTTACTTCTGGATGTATGTCTGGGGTAAGGGAGAAGACTTTATCACTGAAGATGGAGATATTGTTGTAAACAGTCCGGGTATAATACAGGCGTTAGAGGAATGGGTTGCCCTGATAAACGAACTCGGTCTGGAGAAGCTTCTCTCTTTCGGCGCCAATTTCGGCTGGGGTGCGGCCGATGCCTTCATTGCGGGCAAGGTTGCAATGGGAATACAGGTTGGTAATTTCATAGCCGATCTGGCAATGTACGCACCGGATCTAGATTATGGAATCGTACAGATACCTTACCCCGTGCAAAATGCTACCTGGTCCAACGGATTCTCCCTTGAACTATCATCGAGATCCAAGAATATCTTCGCTGCCGTCGAATTCGCCCTATATCTCTTGAGCGACGAGGTTCAGCTGAAACTTGCCGAAGGCATCTCTTCTCTCATAGGT
>NZ_JWIM01000117.1:0-4705 GCF_002896535.1 Mesotoga sp. B105.6.4
CTATTGGTGACTGGCTTATTCGCACTCCTGCAACTGTTATGATCTGGAAGGACAAAGGACGATCCCTGCTTCAGCATGACTGAATGTAATGCTTTCGGAACCGCAAAAGCCGTTATTCCTTCAAATCTTATTAAATATTTCAAGTGCAGTGATCGTGAACTGTGAAGATCACTATCGGATGAATCCGCCTTCTATCGGCATATTGAAGTTACGATGACCTGATTTCCAAATCTAGTACTGAAGATAAGATCCGATTCTTAAGAAGATAGATCTAGCTATAGAATTGATTTGTGGATGGCACGAGATGAACGGGCAGAGCAGTTCATTCCGAATCCTCAGAGCAGGAAATTGCTGGAGAGCGATTCTCGGACTTTGCATGTAACAAGTTTCAGTGATATGATTTATCAAGTTTCATGAGCAGTTTCATAACACACTCGCTGTCGAACTTCGTTTTATAGCATTGTATGCAGACTTCCCTTTTTTATTGATTATGAATAGTGCTGAAGAAAGAGTACCTCTTGTGGAAATTGGAAGCATTCAAGTTAGGAAATTTCGGCTTTTTCCGTGCATGGAAACAGATAGAAATCCGTCAAATCTGACTTAAAGGGGTGAGAGTAATGTCGAAATCGATACTTATGTTTGCTTTAGTTTTTTGCTTTGCTTTTTTACCGCTTGTTGGCTTATCGGGATCTGCAGAGTCGACAAACTCCGTAGCTGCTGAAGATCTTCACAGAGAAAGTGTGATAAGAAACGGAGATTTCACCTCCCCGATAGTTAACGATCAGGGAAACAGTCCTTACGAATGGTGGTTCTGGGAAGCCGGCAGATTTGGAGTTAGCGGCGCAATAGTCTCAAGTTTTGGTGTTGAAGACGGCTCGGTGTTCATAAATATTGAAGACGCCGGTCCCGAGCCATGGCATATCCAGTTTAATCAGTGGACGCACCTGGTACCCGAACAAAGCTATCTTGTCTCATTCAAAGCTCGAGCAGCTGCACCAAGGTCTATCAACGTGAAGATTTTGCAGACTCATGAGCCATGGACCAACTACTTCGCAGAGACCGTTGCACTTGGGGAAGAGTGGCAGACGTTTGAGTTCTACTATACCCACGGAAGGACTTCCGACGAAGTAGTCACGTTCGGTTTCGAACTTGGGAAGTCACTGGCAACGACCATCTTCTTCAGAGATGTCGTCGTAAAGCCCGTTGACAAGTCGGAGATTCCTGTGAAAGAGAAGGAGGCAGTTGACGAATCGGAGGCTATTGATTACTTCTTCGAAGAGGAAGAACCGGCAGAACTTGTAAGCAACGGTGATTTCAGCCTAGGAATCGCGAATGATCAGGCGAGCCTTCCCTTCGAGTGGTGGATATGGCAGGCGAGCACGTATAACATAAGCGGAGCTAAGGTGGCCGAGCATGGTGTGAAGGAAGGAGTTGCCTACCTTGTCCTTGAAGATGTCGGCGTGGAGTCATGGCATATTCAGTTCAATCAGTGGATAAGGATTAGACAGGGCGGTTCATACAAGATTTCAGTGATGGCGAAGGCGGACTCGTCCAGACCCATTTTCTTCAAGCTGGTGCAAACCGGAGCGCCCTACGGGCTTTACATGGAGCAAACTCTTAACCTGACAGAGGAGTGGCAGACTTTCGAGTTCGACTATCTTCATCCAGAAGATGGAGATCCTATAGTCACGCTCAGCATCGAACTGGGAAAGGAATTTCCTACTACGATCTACTTAGATAATGTTTCTATAAGACCGGTCCTTTCCGATTAGAGTAGAGGTATCTTATGGGCAATCTTGGAGATTGCCCAATATTTAGGTCTTTGTTGTAACAAGTTACATGATCTGATGGTCTTGTTTCATAATAAAACCCGGGAGGTGTACTTTTGTGAAGAAGAATCTCTTCTGTATTTCGGTGATTGTGATACTTCTTTTCGCAGGCTCTCTGTTTTCAAAGGCAACTATTTCAGTTTCCGTGTGGAGCTGGGACGTAGACAACTACAAGAAGCTCGTTGAAGAGTTCAACAAGTACTACCCAGATATCGAAGTCATTGTGCTGGCAAACGAACCGGATGTAAACGGCTTTCTCACGGCAAAGGTCGCTGCCAGGCAACCGCTCCCCGATGTGGTGGCCCAGTCGTGGGAGCCGCTCTCCTACCCGGTTTCTCAGGGCTGGGTCTATCCCCTGGACAGTTTTCTTGTCGACGATCCATACATCGAATTCGTTCCTGAAAGCGTCCGAGAAGCGTACAAGTACAATGAAAAAGTTTATGCTCTAGGAGAGAGGCTGCACTTCGAAGCGATAATTCTCAATCTCGATCTTCTTGAAAAACTGAATCTCCCCCAACCAAGCTACGAATGGAATGTGAATGAATTCAAGACCTACCTGAGAAGGGCAACAACGAGAGAGTACTCCGGCATAAACCAGCTATGGGAGTTCGATACCTTTATGGCCGCTGTGCTAAGTGAAAGGACGACTTTCTGGAGTTTTGACACGGCAAAGATGGAGTTCGATCTTGTAAAAGGCGGCTGGATCCCGGCCATTACGCTCCAGAAGGAGTTAAAGTCCGTTCCCGGTCTAGTTTCGGACGACCTGATAAACCAGGAACTCAGAAACCAGGGCGAGCTCGACGATTATCAGAGGAAGTTTGGAAGAGATGCAGACGCTTTCAGAGAGTCGAAGATTCTTGCCGGATTCGAGGCGACTTACGACTGGAGCTGGATAAGAACTCTGCCCTGGAACTTCGACTACTACCCGCTCCCGCAGAACTCCGAGATAGGCATGAGAATCCCGGTGCACATAAACTACACTTTCGTGACCTCCACAACGAAGTATCCGGAAGAGGCGTTTCTCTTTGCTCGTTTCCTGACATACGATCCCAGAGGAGTAATAGCGAGACTTGAAATGTACAGCCTGGAAGAAAATGATAGGCTGATCGATTGGTTTGTTCCGGCTACTATGCATCCCGATGTCTTGTCTTACTTTGAAGAGATGAAGATTCCAGATGGAGTGAAGTTCATGCTCAACAACCTGGACAAGACTGTGAGAATCGACATGTGGAAGACGGTTCCTGGATGGTATGAAGTCATCTGGGATGTGATATTCCCGGTAAACGAAAGGATAAGAAGCGGAGCCACTCAACCGCAAGCAGTCGCGGCCGAGACCCAGGAGAAGGCAAACCAGCTTATAAGAGAGAAGTGGCAGATCTTCGAGTCCAAGCTAATGCAAGCGGAACAGAACTTCCTTAAAATAAGGAAGCAGGTTGAAGGCAGATAGAACCCTGATTACGATCTGTGGGAGGCGAGTCGATTTCGTGCCGTAATACGCAACCCGCAGATCGATTTTCTTGCTTGTCAATTTCACTGTTAGTCACACGGAGGATTGAGAGTGTGCAAAAGCTATTCATCTGGACCATATCAGTCGTAGCCATCGCTTCTTCCATAATCTCCGTATTCTATGTGGTTGGCAGGAACCAGTACATGGAATACCAGGGATTGAAATTGGAGAGAGGGGTGGACTCGCATGTTTTGAGCGCCGCAGAGATCGAAACCATGCTTGAGGGTTTTCAGAATGCTTTTATGTATAGGACAGAAGATCCGGTGAGCACAAAGCTGATCAATAATGATTTTGATGTTGACGATGAGATTCTTCTCGAGATTGAGCTCGATAGAAGCGGTGATTTTCTTCTCTTTTGCCGCGTTTCATATCCCGAGAAAACGAATACTAATGGATTTCTCGAGGTGACCGTAAATGGCGATGACAATCACCTTATACTTCTAGACACTTTGAGTTACTACGATTTTGAAGCCAAGGCGCTTGACAGATACGGAAACGAGATCGTACCTGAGCAAAGGATTTATGACAAGCCTATCTACAGTTACTTCAAAGATGCAAAGAGGGTTTCCGGAGAACCGGTGGCGTTCTCTATGAAGGCCGGAATTAATACACTGCTGATAAGAAACCTCAGGAGCAGCTTTCATATAGATGAACTCTATGTTCTGCGCGATGAGTCATTCAGCGAGACCCCTGATTACGAAGATTACTTGAGGGATTCGAGCTATAAGGACGAGCAGGATATCGAAGATGAAAACATTGTTATCGAAGCCGAGAATCTGATCGGGAAATCCGATCTTGCCGTTTCTATAGTCAATCTCCAGACACCCTCTGTAACGCCCTATGAAGTGCTTAAGAAGAAAGTGAATGTGGTCAGCAGCAGCACTTTCAAGTACTCCGGGCAGATGATTACCTGGGTTGCTTACGTTCAAAAGGCCGGTTTTTACGGCCTCGCTTTCAGATACCAACAGTCTGAAAATCGTGGTATTCCGGTATTCAGAAGAATCTACATAAACGGGCGCATTCCTTTTTCCGAAGTTGCACAGTATCGCTTCGAGCCTACCGACGCAACTTGGAAAGACAAAGTCATCGCCGGCGAACAGGGAGAGCCTTATTATTTTTACCTTAACGAAGGAACAAACTACATCTCCTTAGAAGTGACGACGGGGATGTACGAAGATACAATAACCTTTCTGCAGAGAAGCGTAGCGCAGATTCAAGAAATTGCTCTGGACGTAAGAAAGCTAGTCGGAAACAATCTCGACAGAAACAGGACATGGAACATAGAGAAGTATATGCCCGAGGTAATAAGAGATCTGGATGCAATAGCCGATGAGCTGGAGGCCCGTTCTCAAAGCCTCATCGAAGTAGT
>NZ_JWIM01000062.1:0-2044 GCF_002896535.1 Mesotoga sp. B105.6.4
ATTACAAGCTAGCGGCTGCGCTCATAAAAGATTCAGAGCGAAGGATCGATTGGTATTTCCCCATGTGGCTTGTAGAAAATCTTACAGATGCGATAAACAGAGCAGATGATAAGAAAAAGTACCTGTTCTCGCTCCTGAAGAAACCTGAGTTATGGAAGCTCTTCATGGATTTTCTCGAGAGAGAGTCATTTATGGGAAGGGGGTTATGAGAGATGATGATTCTAGATATCAGATCTGAAAGGCAAGTGCTAAAGGCCTTAATACACTACATAGAACTTAGGTGCAGGATTGGCGAGATAGATCGAAGGTTTCTTTCGCAGGAATCTCAGATTATCTACGACATTATTTCAAAAAACATAGACAAAGACTCCACTCTGATCCTGATGGAAATCTACAACAGGTTGGAACGCTTTGATGTCAATGATGTTGACCTGGTGGATGAAAACCATGCCAACAATCTGATCGACTACTTCAAAGAGACTTTGAGGAACAAGAAATTCAGGTTTCTGCTAAACCAAATCTCTCGCGCGATGAAGCAAGGCAACATGAAATTGGAGGATGCGACCGAAAAAATCATGTCCTTCCTTCATGAGAGTTCGTCTGGATTCAAGTATGTAGACATGAAGGAGGCGAATATGCTTCTGCTGCAGTTTCACATGGATGTTTGGGCGAACAAGAGCAAGAAGCTTGATTGGCCGTTCAGATATTCTAACACGGTACTGAACAGTCTTAGGGGCAAGGAGCTAGTTGTGGTCGCAGGAGAGACCGCTACGGGAAAGACCTCCTTCATGCTGAATACCGCGGCACGCTGGGCTGCTGAGGGAAAGACTATAGGATATATCTCTCTGGAAATCGATGTAGTTGACCTTAAGAACAGGATTCACCAGAAAGACTTCGATATCAACCTGAGCGCCGAGTCGGAAAAACTGAGCAAGGAAGGACGATTGCTACTGAACGATGCAATCGACAGGACTGTGGATCAGAAGATGTTTTTCTGTGACAGCGGTGTGAGATCTGTTCACGAAATCATAGCTGGCATAAAGCTGATGAATATGCTTCATCAATTCGATGCTGTCTTCATAGACTATCTCCAGCTCATGAGCTGCCCGGGAAAGCAGTCGAAGGACGCGGAGATCGGCGAGATAATGGGGTCTCTGAAGGCTCTGGCTATGGATATCAAAGTCCCGATCATAATCGCCTCGCAACTGAACAGAGAAGTCGGCAAGAACGACAAAGGGATTCCAAGACTCTCTAATCTTCGAGAATCGGGAACGATAGAACACAGCGCCGATGTGGTAATCCTGATTTACAGGCCTATACTGTACAACAAGAGCGATTCGTTGAGCGAATACCATGCGATAGTCGCCAAGCAAAGAAACGGGAGGACAGGCACTATCTACATGGACTTCAACATGACCAGACAGGTAATCGAAGGCACGGGAACATCCGTTAAATGCGAAGAAGAAAGCGCCACTAGCCTCGTATAGAAACCGGTGCACCCGCACCGGTATTTTTCTTCCCCTGCCTTTTCTTCAAGACTTTGCTTCTTTCTCACAGATTCGGAATAAGAAATCTAAGCTTCTCATGCAATAAACAGTCCCCACAAAAGAAGAGCCTGAATCAAGTCTAGGTCTTTGAAATACTCAACGAATCATGAGCGGTGATTCGAAAATAACGTCTTTCGTCCAACTTCCTAGAACATGGACTCGTCCTTTGGAGAGTACTGCTAAAGAAGCAACGCGGCCGTCTTGCAGATCGAAGACGTAGATCCTGTGCAGTTGCTCTCACAGGATGACAAAGTAAGGGATCAGCATGAGTTACTCGGGATGGCGGTGTAAGGTTAGTCGGAAAGCAGCACATTAGGTCATTCTGACGAAGCTTCTGGTCAGAATTTCGATCCTTGGCGCGGGCCGACGCTATAGATATTTCAACTAGCGAATACACCGCAGCAAGAAAATTGAATTGAGTTTATTCGATAAATGCAAGTTAATAAGTAATTCGGATGCATTTACAAGGAAAAGGCCACGCGTAGAAGAATTGTCGG
>NZ_JWIM01000068.1:0-15557 GCF_002896535.1 Mesotoga sp. B105.6.4
CGGCCGGGTCAAGCGTTGCGTTCTTCACTGCCGCCAGGTTTATCAGCTTTTCGACAAGACTGGTCTTGTAGATCTCTCCTGTGCCGCATTGGCTTCTCATTACGTTTTTCGATTCTTCTCTAGACTCGATCATTCTTTTCTTATCCCCGTCTTCGGTTAGAGAAGTGTACTGCCTGACTTTGCCGGTGCTCTCGTCCACAAGTGTGTATCTGATGTTTCTGGGAAGAACGACAGTCGCGCTGTCGTAGTAGGTGTACTCGCGATCACAGAAGAGCAGTTCTCTCTTCTTTTCCGGGTAGATCTCAAGGAAGCTCTCGATAAGATCGAGATTGTATGTCCAGTGATCGGTCCAGAAGCCTTCGCCGTGCACCACATCTACTTCTTCTTCCGAGACCTCTATCACTTTTCTTAAGAGCTCCTGTTCAGAGATATCTAGCGCTATGCCCTTTCTCTCGATGAAACTAAGTATCATTCCTGGAGTAAAAGATTCTGAGCTCAGGAGGGCTTTCAGATCTCTGGCAGCCTCCGCGCCCTTCACCGCCTCGTTCAGAAAGCACAGTTTTTCTGCTTGCGCTCTGTACTTCACTCCGTTTATTATCAGAGGATTGTATCCGTCTGTCTGGAGAAGGTTTGTGAACATCTTTATGTTGTATCTTTCGACTTCGGGATTGAAAAAGACGTCTTCCCTTCTGTTCTGATTTACATCCCTGTAGTTGCCGTTCCCGCTGGAGAAGTATTCGGGAAGAAGAACGAAATAGTTGTAATCTCTCTCAGGATCGCCGTGTTTTCTGGAGTATATGTGATAGACCCTTTTTCCCGTTGCAAAGACAGTCGGATAACCGCCTCTCAAGGTGTTGTCAAGATACGTCTGTTGACAGTACCGGTCGAAAAGCCTCGAAGAGGTATGCGTGAGTATATCCTCAGTCAATCTGTCTACTATTTCGGTTGACTCGCGGTACTTCGCCGACAGATACTCTTCATCCGAGAACTTCTTCCCGAATTCCTCCATTAACATAGTGTCCGGCGTATGCCCGGTAACGGAGTAAAGGACGGCTTCTTCTCCTCCTTCAAGCTCGAGTCGAGACGGCGCAAAAGCGCAGGGGACTCTGTTCGAGGTTATCTGATTTTTGCTCCTCATTCCGTCCAGCCCTTCCTGCGAGAAGACTTCGGGGAAATCCATGGATGTCCTCGTTCCAAATACAACATCGGGATCTACGACGGGAGACAGTATCTCTGCCTTTCCGCGAAGTTTCTGAACGGCGAGGTAGAAGTTGCCTTCTTCAAATTCAGAGACGCTCACAGTGTCCTCCGCGGTAGACCTCAGTCTGAAGATCGGGATCTTGCTTTCGAGACCGTACACATCCATCCAGGCCCTGAGAGTGTTCCCAACGTGCTTTATGCCGTAATCGTTCATTCCGTACGGCAGCAGCGCTGAAAGGCCGTCGAGTATCTCGAGTCTGACAGAAGAGCCTGAGAGATTCTTGACCGTGACCTTTCTGATGAGAGCGGCCACTCTCTCCATGGGGAGTGTGTAATAGAGGACTCTGGTTTCGATTCTCGACTCGGGGCAAATCTCCCTCAGTTCCAGTTCGTTGAGACCTATGTGCATGCTCTGGACGGATTCGGTGCCGCTATGTGTTCTGAATGGCTCATACGATTTTTTACCGTCAACTCTCACGAAAGTCCTGAAGCCGGATCTCTCAACGTTCTGATACGCTCTAAAAGCCGGAAAGAATTCCATGATCGGGTGGTCCTTGTCCCTCAAGCCAAAGGATGTTATGCACTGCCCGCGGTTTACGTAGAATACCCAAAGCGGAATGCCCTTCTTGCCTGCGATGCCCGGCAGGAAACTCGAAAAGGGCTTCGAATGATTGTAATCCTCTATGACGAATCTCTCTCTTTCATCGAAGTGATATTTGTCTGTCTCCCTCACGGCCTCTGTCCCTCCTGGTGAAAACTGAATTGGCCTTCTGCTTCACGTTTTTCTTATATCCCTGACAGACTCTCTTTCAACGATTTTTGTGGGAAGTATCACGTTCCTGGGCAAACCCTGATTCTTTTCGGAAATCCTTTCAATAAGCAGCTGAGTAGCAACCCTTCCCATCTCCAGTCGCGGCTGAATAATCGTTGTCAGCCTCGGGTTAGTGTACTGGGCGAAAGGAGCATCGTCGAAGCCTACTATCGATACATCTTCTGGCAGTCTTACACCCTCGTCTTTCAACGCATCGATCGCCCCGAGTGCCGTCCAATCATTCACCGCGAATATTGCGGTGAAGTTCAGGCCCTTGGATTTCAGGTGATCTTTGACCCCGTTCCAGCCGTCTTCCGAGTTGTATCCTCTTGAATCCGCGAAGAAGACCTCGACGTCTTGCTTCGGCGATACTCTATTGAGAAACCTTCGTATTCCCCTTTCTCTGTCGATTGCCGCAGGTGACATTTCCGGTCCAGGTATGAAAAGGATCTTCCTGTGCCCATGCTCATACAGGTACTTCGCCCCGAGGTAGCCGCCGGCAACGTTGTCAACGTTTACTATGTCAAAATTGATTTCTTCCACGACGAAGTCCACGACTACTATCGGAACTCCGCTCTTCACAAAACGTCTTATGAGCTCTCCGCCTCCAAACAGCTCTCCGAGTATGACGCCGTCGACCTTTCTTCTGAAATACTGATCGAGAACCTGCTGTTCTATATCCACTTCCCATTTCGGGAGAGCGAGCATAACGTTAAAGCCTTTGCTGTAAGCGTATTCGTCAATGGCCATTACTATGTCGCTGTAGTGATATCCCCTGATGTCGGGAATCAGGACTCCTATCGTGTTGAGAAGTGTCGAGTTCTTCTCTTTGAATGAGAATGCCGGTCTGTAATTGAGTTCCTTGACAGCTTTGAGAACTTTCTTTCTCGTTTCCGGCGAAACGTTCTCACTCCCATTCAGAACCCGCGACACGGTCGCTATCGATACTTGTGAATGTTTTGCAACTTCCCGGATATTCGGCATTGCTTCACCTCAAACTATATTTTCTAAGCACTGATCAGCGTATTTGATAGAATCTCACATAGTCCACGTACATTCTTGCAGGAAAGGGCGTATCGAAATCTGGATATCCCGGCCATCTGCCTCCCACCGCAAGATTAAGGATTATAAAGAAATCACGGTCAAAGACCCAGAGATTTCCCCTGCTCTCTATCGTCTCTCTGCTTACCCTGTGATAGATCGACTCGTTTACGTACCATATAATCTCATCTTCATTCCAGATGATCCCAAACTTATAGAAATCCTGCGTGAAGGCCGGCAGTTCAGTCTGATTCAGCCTGTATTTGCCGCTGATGCCCCTGGAGCCGCTGAAATCAGGCCCGTGGGCCGTGCCGTAAACAGTCCATTTATCGTGGCCCAGAAACTCGACTATGTCGATTTCTCCGCACAGCGGCCAGCCCACGTACCTGAAGTTGTCGCCCAACATCCAGAAGGCAGGCCAAAGACCCTTTCCATAGGGGAACTTTATTCTTGCCTCGATCTTGCCGTACTGAACCGAGAATTTTCCTTCGGTCTTTATCCTTGTCGAAGTGTAGTTGAACAGGCGGCCCGCTTCCTCGATATCCTCTCTTCTCGCTTCGATAACGAGCATGCCGTTTTCGAGAGAGAGATTGTCTCTCTCTGTGTAATACTGGAGTTCGTCGTTTCCCCAGCCGTTTCTATTGCCTATGTCGAATCTCCACTTTCCACTGTCAAGCTCTGTGTTATCGAATTCATCTGACCATATCAGAACCCATTCCGGATCATTTATCATTTGCTGCGCCTCCGACGATTGAGTAGTAATGGCGAAAACCGAAGCGAAAGAAAAAAGGAAAATATGTAGAGAAACAATGACTTTAATTATTTCCGTTCTATTTGCCATCGCAGATCACCTCCCGTTTTTCGCAGTCTTACTTTGCCGGTAGATCTGACGTCTCTTGAGGATGCGCCGATCAGGAATTCATACTCGCCCTGTTCGACGATCCATCTGTAACCGTCAAAAGAAGCGAGTTCTTCTTTGGACAGTCGTAC
The DNA here is from genome assembly GCF_002896535.1 of Mesotoga sp. B105.6.4. NCBI lineage: Bacteria > Thermotogati > Thermotogota > Thermotogae > Kosmotogales > Kosmotogaceae > Mesotoga > Mesotoga sp. B105.6.4. The sequence goes on from NZ_JWIM01000068.1 coordinate 4,043, forward strand.
TGTGAGCTTCTCTTCTTCTCCTGGCTGAAGCAAATCGGTCTTCCCAAAGCCTCTCAGCTCCAGTCTGGGTTTATCGATCTTTCCTTTGGGAGCCTTCACATACACCTGGAAGACTTCCTTTCCCGCCGTGCTTCCGGTGTTCTTTATAATCAGAGATATTATCACTTCTTCGCCTTCAAGGATGATCTCGGGATCACTGTACTCAAAATCGGTGTACGAGAGGCCGAAACCAAACTCGAATACAGGCTTCACTCTGAAAGTCTCATAGTATCTGTATCCAACGTATATCCCTTCGTCATAAGAGACAACAGACGGGTTGTCCGCCGGTTCTCCCGGGAAGGATCTTGAAGGGACGTCTGCATACGTTCGGGGAAAAGTGGTGGGCAGCTTGCCCGAAGGGTTTACGCTGCCGCTGATTACGTCGGCCAGTATTCTTCCGGCCTCCTGACCCGGCTGCCAGAGCAGAAGGATGCCGTCGAATAAGCCCGCCCAGCTTTCGACTTCAATTGGCGAACCTATGTTAAGAATCCCGATAACTCTCTTTCCCCTCTTTCTGAAGGCCTTCGATACGCCGGCTATGAGTTTTAGTTCGTCTTCGGTCAGATAGTAATCTCCCTCTTCGAGCCTTCTGTCCCTTCCTTCTCCGGAGATGCGAGATATTACCACGAGAGCGGCTTCATTTCTATTCGACAGCTCGTCAAGCGCGGCTTCATCAAACAGGTCTTCAGGAAGCCTGGGTCTTATCTCTTCATTCCACACACCGTAACTTATACTGTAGTCGGCGCTCCTGAGCTCTTCGATCTTCCTTCTGTAGAACTCCGCCACTTCTTTATCCACTGCGAGACCTCTCTCTTCCATTCCCTCCAGCAGACTTACCGTATAGGCAGGGTGTGTCTCGCCGCTGCCGGTTCCTCCGCGGACCGTTTCAATCTGACCCGTTCCGAAGACGACGAATGGGGCTCCTGCAGACAAGGGCAAAGCACTCTCGTTCTTCAAAAGAACTACTCCCTCGCAACCGGCTTCGTACGAGATAGCCGCATTGGCTTCCAGATCCGGTGAATTCGAGTATTCGCAGCCGCTGAAAGCCGGAGTCCTGACCAGAATTCGCAGTATCGCCTTCACTCTTTCGTCGAGGGTATCAAGATCCAAGTCTCCGCTTTCGATTGCCAGGCGGATCTCCTCACATTCGCTCTTCCTTTGAGGAGAGTTCTGGAAGCTCTTTCCGGGCATGATAAGATCATTTCCCGCTTCGATCTGCTTTGCGGCATCGTCTCCCGCAAACCAGTCGGTCATCACAAAGCCCTCAAAGCCCCACTCTTCACGCAGAATCTCCGTGAGAAGCCATCTGCTTTGCGAGGTGTATGAACCGTACAGTTTATTGTATGAGCTCATTAACGTCCACGGTTTCGCCTTTCTTATTGCTATCTCGAAAGGCCTTAGATAAATCTCCCTGAGCGCCCTTTCGGAGACGACGGTATCGACTGTCATCCTGTTCGTCTCCTGTTCGTTTGCGACAAAATGCTTTATGCAGGCACCAACGCCCTGCGACTGGACGCCCTCAATAAAGGGAGCAGCCATCTCGGCCGTAAGCAGCGGATCTTCGGAGTAATACTCGAAGTTTCTCCCGCAGAGAGGATTCCTGTGGATATTTACTGCTGGAGCCAGCAAGAAATCGACGCCGTACTCCCTGGCCTCTCTGCCCATCGCCTCTCCGACCTTTCTCAGCATCGTTCTGTTCCAGCTGGAAGCCAGCATAGTCTCGACGGGAAATGCCGTTGTATGATATTTCCCCGTATCGCCTTCACGATCATGGTGGATTCTCAGGCCGGCGGGGCCGTCGGCGAAGGAAGCTGCTGGTATCTTAAGTCTCTCTATCTCCACGGTCTCACCGGCAGCACCGGAGACCCTTCCCTTAGGGTTGTCTCTTCTGTCAAGCATTCCGACACCCACTACGAGGGATATCTTCTCTTCGAGCGTCATTTTTGAGACAAGTATTTCGACATCGGATTCTAGGTTCAACCTGAACACTCTCCTTCCAGGCAACTACTCGCCTGTGATTCCCGTTCGCTCAAGGCTTTCTACGAACTGCCTCTGCAGTATCAAATAGGTTATCAAAAGGGGCAGGATAGTTATTAATGTTGCGGACATTCTTATACCTTCATTTATCCTGTTTGCCGCGCTTCCGTCTGCCGAGGGGAACATCAGCGCAAACTTCGCGACGAAGTCTCTAAGAGCCAGGGGCAGCGTCTTGACTTCATTCCCCAGGAGCATGCCTGTCAGTAGAGTTTCGTTCCAGTACCAAACCAGAGAGAATATGAATGTAGTTACCAGCGCCGGCACGGACAAAGGTATCATTATCTTGTAGAATATCTGGAACGAGTTCGCTCCGTCTAACTCTGCGGCTTCGTCAAAGGTTCTTGGGAGCATGTTGAAGAAGTTGTAGTAAAGGAGTATGAAGATTGCGCTCCTTATGCCCTGTCCGGTGACTGCAGGCAAGAAGCTGACCAGAGGTGTTCCTACAAGCCTCAAACGGCTGAAAAGCATATACTTCGTGACAATCGTGACTTGAGTCGGAATAAGAAAGGACGCGAGAATGAGGAAAAGCCAGAGTCTCTTCAGCGGGAAATCAAATCGCGAAAGACCGTAAGCTATGAGCGCCGTCACCAGTGCCTGAAGAACAGACGGGACGACCGAAAGATAGACGCTGTTGAAGAGCGTCTTCGAAGCTTCAAGAACAGACCAGGACTTCTCGAAGTTCTCCATCGTGATTCTTGTTGGAAGCCAGGACACCGTTGGATTCACAAGGTCTTCGACCGTCATGAAGGATGTGGTGAACATATATAGCAAAGGATAAAGGTAGGCATATCCTATACTTATCAGAATGAAATATAATATGAATTTTGTTCCTATTCTCTTCATTTCTTTCCCTCCCTCGGTCTTAGGAGTAAGAATGTGATTCCTATCAGAAGCATTATCGAGACGAAGTAGATCCACGAAAGCGCCGCTGAATAAGAGTACGGCTTGTCGACGTCAAACATTCTCTGGGTTATGCTCGTGTTCACCGGATTGTTTGCGAAAGAAGCGAGATCGACGATAGTGTATATGGCGTTCACAAGCAAGAAGGGCTTGATGAGAGGAAGCGTCATCTTCCAGAAGATAATCCAGCCGTTAGCACCGTCGATCTTTGCCGCTTCGTAGATGCTTGTGTTGATCTTCTGCAAACCGGCAAGAAAGAAGATGATTTGCACGCCCGAGAACCAGAGTATCAAGATCAGATTGTTGAACATGTACAGGAACGGATAGCTGATTGTTCCGGGAAGAGCCGTGAAGAAGCTGTAGATGAAATATTTTCTCGGATCCACGATCTGGGCCGCGTTGTTTACCACCAGCTCGGAGATAACCGGTCCGCTGATAATCACAACGGGCAGGAAGTAAAGCAGTCTGAAGAAGGCTCTGGCCTTCAGCTTGTTGTTCAGCAGTACTGCGGCAACGAGAGAGAATATGAGGATCAATGGTGTCGACAGTCCTACGCTTATGATCGTATCCCAAAACTGAATCGGGAAGTTAGTATCTACCCTGAAAGCGTAGAGGTAGTGTTTGAGACCGGCGAAGGTCGAACTTATTCCGAAGACCGTGAAGTCCAGGTCGAAGAAGCTCAGATAGAGTGAATAGAAGAAGGGATAAGCAGTGAAAACTGCAAATCCAACAATCCACGGCATTATATAAAGATATCCTGTGAGCGCCTTTCGCTTCTCTTTAGATAATCTCATAGACCACCAACTCCGTAATTCACGTTGACTCTTTCGAAGCTCTTCCATGAACGAGGGTCGATCCCAACGATTTCCGATTCGTACCGGGATTCGGTGTAGTTGACGGCTATAGACAGTCCATTATCGTAGTCTACCCTTACGACGCCTGGCCCGAGGACTTCTCTGTCGACTATACGCGAACCTATGAGAGGATCAAGTGCCTCTTTCATTTCGAAATAGATTCTCATGATTTCTTCTTTCCAGTCTTCGAACTTCGTTGAGGGGTAATCCCAGAGTGGAGTGTTTTTCATCTCATAGTTGTCTACCCGCGTAACTACGAAAGATGGGTATGCCCCATATTCAATCGCCTTCAGCACATCGTTCCGAGAAAAGAAGCTGTTGTTCATGTAAGGTGTGTAGTACTCCATTACTCCGCTAAGAACAATCTGCAAAAAAGGAACTGTGTCCGTCTGGAAGAGGTACTGGCTGTTGTTCATAGGAGTTTCCATGATTCCCGAAGCGTATCTCCAGGTGTAGCAGTTGGGGGAGTAAAGGTAGACGTTGACTCCACTGCTCCTTGCCTGCGCAAGCGTTTTCTCGATTAGATTTTGAGCCTCGTTTCTGGGCAGCTCCTTGTTGAAGGTCATATCTCCGTAAAGCTTGCTTCCATACTCTTTAAGAGCGAGATTTGAGAAGCCGAGTTTCGCCAGTCCCGCGGCCTTCTCCAGTATATAATCGCTCGCAAGCTTCACGTTCGAATAGTAGAATCTGTGAAGCCAAAGATCTTTATTGTCGCGTTCTTCGAAGATCGATGACTGTGAGAGGTTTATCCCCACTTCTCTATTGATGTTAATCTGTCTATCGCTCACTTTCGTTACGTTATCAACCAGAATGAGTTCGTAACCTCTTTCGCGGCTATCTCTTGCGAGATCAATCAGGGCCTCCCTGCCGCCTATGGCGTTCTCGAAGGAGAGCCCCGAGATCTTGTTCCCGTGAACTCCCCCCTTCTGCCAACCTTCCATAAGAAGCCTGATTGAATTGACTTTCAGCTCTTGCAAGTCGCGGACTATTTCCATGGCCTCTTCGGCTGTCGTTGTGCTCATGATACCGTACCCGAGGAGTCCCTTCTCTATATCAGATGCGATTACTGTAACTGCTAGAGGCAGTTCCGACTCGCCGCGGGCCTCCTTATCCGCTGAATCACCGAAGAGCTCCTCCGAAAACTCCGTCCTATAGAACTTCGCCATCCCCACGTAATCTGCTTCTCTTCCTTCCAGAAAGAAGAGTCTGATCTCTGCATCGAAGCTGTTCTTTTCGCGCTGGACGACCTGCACTCCGGCGCCGCTTCTGCTGGTCGGCTGAAGATACCTCTGTCTGAAGATGAACTTCACGCCCGCACGATTATACTCGGAAAGAACTCCGGCCGGATAGGCGAACACCGAAGAGTATTCTGCCCCCGAGGTAATTACACCGAACAACGCGTTCTGCCTTACTCCGTGAACCACACCGTAGACGGGCATCAATACCGTGGGTTCCTCTCTAAGGAAATCGTTCGGCCTTCCAGCCCTTAGGTCGTTCGGTATAGTCAGATTCTCTATACTGTAATCCTTTCCATAGACCCTCTTCTCAAACCAGTTCGAGTAGTTCGAGGCTTGAGAGAATCTTACTAGAGCCCCTGGACCATCTGGAACGAACATGTATCCGTCGATTTCATCTTCCACGCTGCTGGCAAAGAACGGAGCAAAGATAATCGATCCCAGCGAATAGCCACTTTCTTCGGAAACTTCATCAGAGTTCAACCTGAATACAACGCATTTGTCTTCGACTCTGATGGAAAAGCCGACAGAAATACCCAGATCTTCGAAGTCGACCCGGAAGGCTGCACCATCAGGTATTTGCGAAATACTCCTCTTTGCCAGTTTATCGGCGCTCCCCCTTACCGCCAGTATTCCTCTTTCGTTGTAATACTCTATCAGCAGGGCCGATCTTGCTATCCCCTTCCAGCTTACGTTGAGATCGTTGTAGGCGTTCTCGCCCTCGAGAACATCTCCCCAGACGTATCCCGTCCTCCTGTCGAGGACTCTAATCGAAGTGGTTTCATGGTTTATCCACAGTTCAATGCTTTCGCTTTCAGCCACTTTCGAGTAACCCAGAACGTCGAATTTCGAAGTGACCTGATCATATGTCTCGGGTTTCGTGAAACGGTTAGAGAGGAAGTCCCTGCCCGTTTCCCGGCCGGAGAGAATCGAAACAGCCAGAAAAGCCAGCAGAAAGAGAACCGGCTTCATAATTTGGTGAAGATTAGCGCGCACGGTAAAACGCCTCCTGAGCGATACTGTAAGCCGTATCTATAAGCTGATCCCAGAGCATGTAAACTATCGAGTAGACGAGAACCATTACGAATATCCAGCCCAGAGTCAGCATGAGGCTCTTAATAGTATTCTTGATGTCGTAGTCGTGGATCTCCTTAACGCCCGTAAAAAGAAGAATTGAGCTCCAGCCGATATTGATGTATGTCAGGAAGTCTATCAAGAACTTCTCGTTGTATGTCAGAACATACGTCATGAGAATAACAAGCGGCTGAAAGAGGATGTAGGGCGCAAAAGAGTAGGCAGTGAAAATCACTACATCTTTGAACGTACCCCTTCCGTCGTTTATTGAGCTCACTAGATAGTTTGAGACAATCCAAAGTCCGGTGAAGCTCGAAGAGGTCAGGAGCACAAAGCCGACACTTCTGTCTGTCACGTTCAGATTGAAGATGAAGCTTCTTCCAAAGTAATCGAAAGCAATGACAGTGAAAAAGGCCACGTAAATGATCGCAGCAGATAGCACCGAACCATGGTTTCCGCTCTGCAAATAGTAGAAGCTGTCCAGTGGGTGGCGCAGCATGTTCTTTATATAGAGCAGGTCGTTCAGAAATCTCGAGCCGATTTGAAGATGAAAACGCTTTCCGCGTCTTCGAAGCTGGCCTATCAAGGCCGACACAACTATGAGTAACAATAGTATGGGCAGGATTACATGCATATTACTCTGAACGAAAGCGTTTCTTAGCTCCCAGTAAGTATCCGAGTACTCTCTCTTCGCGTACGCTTCTTTGAAGTGAATGGTGGCCTTCTCGAACTCTCCCGACTGAAAGTAGGCCTTTCCCAGTCCGTAGTGAGCGATCTGAAGATAGCCGTCGTATGTCATTACCTTCCTCCAGGTCTCCTTGCTTTCGAGGTACTTCCCCTGAACGTAGAGATTAAGGGCTTCGTGAAGTATCTGGGCGTACTCTGTCGGGTTGAATACATGGACGAGACCGCTCTCCCCATCCAATACGTAGATCCTGTCTTCTTCGTCGCAGGCTATTCCCGAAGCTATAGAAAACAGGCCGTATCTTTCCGACGATATCGCCCTTCCCCCAAACGAGAAGACTAGATTGCCCTCCGGATCGTACTCGTAGATCAGTCCGGTTTCCGTCAGGGCCAGAATCCGGCCGTCACCGGTTATTGTTATGTCGGCGAAGTTCGGCTCATCGGTCATACGGCCTTCTCTCGAACTGGAAAGGATGTTGTTTCCGATTGTATTGTGCTTTTTGATCGCGTTTCCCCATTCATTCTGTGTAAGGGTGAATATCAGGCCTTTGTCATCTATGGCTATGTTTTCATAGGGCTTTGGAATCCTGCTTAAGAGCTTCGATTTCTGCTCGCTCGTATAGAAGAGATCAATGAACCTGTCCAGAAAGCCAAGCCCAACCCGGTTAGCTCCGAAGTACCCAAGGAACTCGCCGTTCCTGTCAAGCTGTATCACGCCCTCAAAGGTTCCCTCGCTGACAATGTAGAGATTTCCTCTCTTGTCGACCACGACCTTACTGGGGTTGTAATTGGCAAATTCTCCGAAGAGAAAGCTTTTTGGTCTTCCGATCCTCCCGACTTCCTTTCCGGTCTTGTCGAACAGGACCACTTCGGAAGTCCCGGGATCGGCAACATATATATACTCGTCACCGACGAAGACACCAGTTGGCCTCCAGAGACTGAAGTCGCCGACGGTGCTGATCTCTTCCGTCTCCAGGTCGAATACTACCACTCGGGCGTTGCCGGAGTCGGCTATATACATCTTTCCATCTTTGATAAACAGGTCTTCGGGATAATAAAGGTCGTAGTCCAGGAAAAGCACTTCGCTTACAACATAAGCGTCCTGGGTTATCTTCCACTCGTCGTTTCCCGAGAGTGTAAATGTCAAATATGCGCTATTCCAGCCGAAGATTCTGGCAGAACAGACAAACAATACTATTGCTACTGCTATGCGGATTAACCTGATTTTGTCGTTCACTCTGGTCTTTCCCTCTCTTTCAGATAATCCATTGGAATCTATTTCAAACCGCTGTTGGCCATGGTGTTCATCACCCTTGACTGCATGATGATGAAGAGAATCAGGTTTGGAATAAAAACTATCAGCCCCGCTGCGGCCGCAATACCCTGACCGGCGATGGTATTGCCTGCTACCTGAGTCAGGTTCGAAACGTAGAAGGCAAATGTTCTAAGATTCTCGTTGTTTATGTAGTAGACGGAGGCCTCCGCGCTGTTCCAGGCGATCTGGAAGGCTAGTATCCCAACCGTCGAAACGGCCGGCTTCAGAAGAGGCAGTACGATCTTCGTGATTATCTGGAAATCGTTCGCACCGTCTACAAACGCCGCTTCGAGCAAAGAATCGGGTATCTGGTCAATAAACTGCTTCATGAGAAATACTCCTACCGGCATAACCAGAAGCGACAGCACGTTTATTATGAACGTATCGATCAGGTTCAGCGACTGTACAATGAAATACCTGGGAATTATCACAGCTATTGGAACGAACATGAGAGCAAGATTGTTGATTGTGAAGAGGAGTTTCTTCGTTCTGAAACTCTTCTTTGAGAGCACATAACCTGCAAGGACCGAGATAATTACGGTCAGAACAACTGTGAGAAAGGCAGTTATCACACTGTTCAGGAAGTATCTGCTCACAGGTATGTTGGAACTTTCAGATAGAGAGAATAATTCGAAGAAGTTAGAGAAAGTGGGCCGGCTTACAAGAAATCTCGGTGGATAGAGAAACAGTTCATCGAGAGGCTTGAATGCCTGAGAGAATATGAAAATTATCGGCAGCACCATGAAAGACGAAATCGGAATCAGTATGAAGTAGAACTTCAGCTGACTCTTGTGGAAGTACCTCGGATTCGTCTTGGTTGTGAATCTCGCCATACTATCACCTCTCTATCTCTCACCGAAAAGCCGCCACGCAACTCTCGAAAAGAACCAGATTATCAGGAGCAGAACGACTGAAAGGGCTGCCGCATATCCCATTTCATATCTGTAAAAACCGTAGTCCTCTATGTGATTCACTATTAGCTGGCCTGCGTACTGGGGAGTCGGATTCGAACCCGAAAGGGCTACGCCGATCCCCGCGGAAGTAAAGGTATTGACTATCGACATTACAGCTCCGAAGAGCATCTGAGGTTTCATGGCCGGGATAGTTATGTAGATCACTTCCTGGAGTCTCGTTCGAATACCGTCTATGTAGGCGGCCTCGTAAAGGCTCTCGTCGACATTCAAAATACCGGCCAGCATAGCGAGAAAGCCTATTCCCATGCTGCTCCAGAGCGATACGACGATCATTATGTCCATTAAGTACTGGGGCGACTGAAGCCACTGCACCGCCTTGTCAATCAGTCCTAACTTCAAAAGAAGAGCGTTCATATAGCCCTGCTGATCTCCGTTGAAGAGGACCCGCCAGACCACGGCCATTGTCACCCCGGCCGTGAGAGACGGCGAGTAAATTATCAGCGCGAATATCGTTCTGGGAACCAGCGTGAGCTGCGCAACAAGCCACGCCAACGCAAAGGAAAAGAGGTATCCTCCGACTCCGACTATGAGAGCATATCGTATCGTATTCGGGAGGACCTTCTGCATGAAGACTTCATCTCTCGTAAGTAGAGTTATGTAATTCTGAATGCCAATCCATCTCGGAGCTTCGATAGCATTGAAATATGTGAAAGAGAAGTAGATCGACACTACAACGGGGAGAACTATAAATATCGTGAAGAGAATCAAATACGGCGAGAGCAGTATCCAGTGTCCGTTTTTCCGCTGACCTTTAGTCATTTTCCTCACCCCATAGTCCCCTTGATTTCTCGATAAGCTCATCGGCCTCTCGGCCAAGGGTTTCGATCAGGAAGTCTTCCATGGTTTCGTAGATCCTGTAGTCTCTCGTCTTTTCTCCCTCTATCAGATAGCCGAATTCTGTAAGTTTCCTCTCGAGCTCCCTGTTCACCAGAATTACTGATCTGTCTATCGAAGAACGCAAAGGCCGACCTTCAATAACGACTTTGTTCCAGACGTTGCTCACTTCCCTTTCAACCATGTATCCGCCCGGATGCCTCTGAACCTCGCCTATCCATCTCCACTGTTCCAGAATGGCCCTCTTGTGAAACTCATCGAAAAACTCGACTTCTCTGAAGGCCCCGATATTGGCGGTATTCCAGAGATAGGCCTGGCCGTATCGGGTGACAAGAGTCCGTGCGTACTTGAGCTGCGTCTCCTTTGAGAGCCACCACTTAAGGAAGAGCCATGTCTTTTCTTTGTTCTGAGAGTCGCTGAAGATTATAGACGCTCTGTCGCCAGCCACCTGATACCGCTTCACACTTCCTTCGGACGATTGGACGCCGGGAGAGGGCGCAATGTCCCAAAGACCATATATCTCATCGGCGGCATTCGAGAGTGCGACGTAGAGACCGAAATCTCCAATGCCAATCGGAATTCTTCCGTATCTGAAGTCGTTGTAGAAGCTTGCAACCTGTTCTGGAAGACCGAATATCGAGAAGATTTCCGTCATCAGTTCAAAGGCCTTCACTGAATTCTCCTCGTTCAAGGCAGTCGTTATCCCGTCTTTGGCGTAGAACCTCGCACCATTTTGAAAGAAGAAAGGAGCAGTTGTATTGAAATACTTTATAGTCTGCTCACACAAAGGAATGTAGAAGTTCATGCCCCTTCTCTGCAGTTCAGGCAATATCATCTTCACATCATCCCAGGTATCTGGAACGGGAATCCCAAGGCTTTCAAGGATGTCCTTTCGGTAGAAGAGGACATAGAAGTTCTGTGTCTCGGTAATCCCGTAAACCTCCCCCTCAACAACCATTGGCAGCAGGGTTTCGATATTCATGTTCTCAGACGCGAAATCGAAGAAGTCGTCAAAAGCCGAAAGAGGATACAAGGCGTTTCTTATTGCCAGCTCGAAAGGCAGCCAGCTGCTTATTCCAAGTGCGGCATCGGGAGTCTTACCCGATGAACTTGCAAGAATCAGTCTCTGCTCGTTCTGCATAACTGAAAGCACAACAGAAATACCGGTCTTCGGAGTGAAATCAGTGTCAATAAGATACTGAAGAGTCTCAACGTACTGAACCGGTCTATTCACCCATATCCTGAGATTCTCAGGCGAAGAGTCTTCGTAAATCGAATAAGCTTCATTCTTGTTCAGGAGAGAAAGCCTGAGCTTCTCTATCTCTTCGTAGGCTTTCACAAAGGCCAAGCTTGCAGCGCTTGAAAAGTTCTTGAACTCGCCTGCAAGGATGTATAGTTTGTCCAGCGACAGAGGCTGTTCCTTCAGTCTCATCGAGAGTTCGGACAGCCTCTGAACGGCCGAAGCGGCGCCCTCACTGAGTTCGTCCAGATAGAAGGGCATCCTGTCCGAGTTCTTGAGTATTCTCCTTATGAGATCCGCAACGACTGCAAGTTCGGAGATCGAAGGCC
>NZ_JWIM01000118.1:0-1258 GCF_002896535.1 Mesotoga sp. B105.6.4
ACGAGGAACTTGGGCGCAACGCGTCGGAACCGATCTTCCGATACCGCTCTCTGCACGCTCTTATGAAGGAAGAACTGCTCCTGTTCCTAAAATGGAGTCCCTATTTTACTGTCCGTCCTGTATAAGAACGATGCAGGATGACATCCCGACATCTAAATCAGTGATTATGTGTGCTTTTCTTTGAGAAGTCCCTCTTCTTTTCTAACTTTCATCAGAGCTTCGGTGTACGGTTTGTTGTAAACACAGCAACCGACATTCATCTGACGTATAAGAAGCTCGATACAGTTGTCGCATGCAGTGCACCACTTTATTTCGTCTTCTCTACCTTCCATTAGTTTTGCCGGAAGGTAAGGGTCTGCAAAGGACTGTCTGCCCAGAGCTACCATATCTACGTACCCGTCGTTTACGTTCTTATTACCCCAGTACCTGAAGGTATTCTTTTCTCTCTCGACCGCCTGGAAAGAGTTCTTCCCGTCCCGGAAGATAGAGTATGCCGAGCCGATAACAACGGTTTCAGGCTTCAAGTTTTCTTTGAGGACCTTTGAGAAGTAATGATGGAGGTAGGCGTAGTCGGGTATCTTCCTATCTGGCTGTGATAGTGCAAGAGTAATCGACGGGCTTCCTGCAGATTGGAGAATGTAGTGCGCACCCCTCTCTTCAAGACCTTTGCAGAGCGCTATCGATTCGGTCAGATCCATAACTGCAGTGTCAGGCCCGGCGCTTCCGCAGCCTCCTGGAAAGCCTTCCCATACGGAGACTTTTGAACCGATTATGAAATTGGGATCGTTGACCTCTCTGACGACTCTTTCGATTAGTTCAAAGGCAAAGCGGCTTCGGTTTTCCCAGGAACCTCCATACTTCCACTTTCTATCATTGTAAGGGCGTAACAGCTGGGAGCCTAAATAGCCGTGAGAAAGCTTAAGGTCGACGCCATCGGCACCGGCATCGTGACAGATCTTTGCTGCCAGAACGAATTCGTCCAGAATCCGTTCTATGTCTTCCTCGCTCAGCAACTCTCCACCAAAACCGGCAAGCGGCTTCACGCAGACGCGCTTCGAAAAGGCTGGATGGCTTAACTCCCCCGAATGTGTTAGCTGGAAGATAAAGATAGTGTCTTTGTTGATGTTCTTCATTTTTCGAACAAACTTTGTCAGAGCCTCTTTGTTTCTAGGCATGATGCTGAGCTGAGTCTTTCTGCCGCGACTCTCGTAAGTAACTGTTATAGCTTCGAGGTCTATCAGACCGGCCTTGCCCTCGA
>NZ_JWIM01000075.1:0-46680 GCF_002896535.1 Mesotoga sp. B105.6.4
TCATCTTGTCTGTTTGCTCCTTCCTTGTCTCTGTTCACAGTTCCTCCCTTTCGGTTGTCTGCACAGAGTTGGTTGACTAACCTACAAAACTGGATAACACAGTCCCTTCGCTCCACTCCCATTACAGGAGCTTCATCACTACTACGGACTGTTCCGCCCCTGAATCTGGCATCGGTACTTTCACCCTCGTGGGTCTTCCACTTGCGGCTTTTCCCTTAACATCCAGATCCAGGTTCCCAAGTTCCTAATCGAAGCCTGTACCAGGGTCACGCCACCTATATGCCGGTCACCATCTGGACAGTAAGCAGGTTTCCTCCAGACTTATCCCGGGATAGTTGGTCCTCCCGGTTTAGATGACACTAAAGGTCCTTACGACACGTTCACGGTGGTTCACTTGTATTCGTCTCCTCTGGTACTCACCTGACGGGATCGCTGTCCCGCCTTTTCCCGTAACGTTCACTACCATGGCTCTTTACCACAGCAGCTTACGGTGGTTTGAAGCCTCCACCTGCATGGCGGCTTCGAGGGGCCCTCCCTCATCTTCGATTAAGCATGGCTTGAAGTTTCCTTCTTCGCCTTCTTGGCACACACCAACCCCGAACCTCGTCATTTATTCTTGCAACTTGGAACAGTCAACTTCCAACTCTTCTCGTTCGCGAAGCGGAACTGGCATCCGAAGGTGACCGCCTTTTCTCTCGTTTTCTCTTGAGCATAGCGAAGCCCTCGACAAAGCTCTTTCTCGGTTATTCTCTTCAAAGAATCGAGGTCAGCATGACGAATAGGGACGCTTCCAGAATTTCTTAATACTGTCATCCGATGATGCCTCTGCACGGGATCTCGCTCCAAAATCCCTCTCTTGTTTTGAGCATCTTGGAGTGCAAATGTCTCTTCCCGAGATTCACTCTTCACGTTATTTGGTCAGTAATCCATATGTATGTTCCTTCCAGCAACCAAGAACGGGCATCGAACAACCTTTCTTGTGGAACTATTTCAGATCGTTGCCTTTTCTCGTAAACAAAGACTAACACCCTCCTCGCTGCATGGCCCTCCTCACGTAATGGAGTACTCAAAATCATCAAAAACAAGCTCGCGTAAGAACCAGTATATTGGCGGTATTTAACTCCCTGACTTATGTGTAATGAGGAGCTCGCTGAACGGGATAAGTTGGAAGAGAATGAGAAACGGACTGGAGAGAATGTACTGGATTATTTCTCTTTGGATATGAGTGAATTCTCCAAGAGAAGTGAACTGTCTGGTAAACAGTGTGAAATCCTTTCCAAGCTAAAGGGTGAGGCACTTCCAGCTTGCTTCGAAATCCGGCCAAAAATCTGCAAACATGCTCACAATTTTCACAAGCTCTATAACCTCTCAAGATATTGAGCTCATTCGTAGTGTTCAGCACATGATATTGCATAATGTAACACTAATGTAGTTTATAGTCATAATATAAGTCAAGTATGCTACAATATAAAGTGGATTCTGCAAACATGTTAAACATGTTAAACCGCAATTGGTTGGACAGGGCAAATTCGTGCTTTGTGTACATTGTGGAAGGAGTTTGTTATTGACAAAGAAATGGAGGTGTTAGGATGCTCAGTGGGTACTATGAGATCAGTACTGACTTAGTGAACCTGTCTTTGTGCTCTTTTTGTGAGAGCGCGATTGTCATTTGTGGAATAATTTGGTAGCTGCATCTAGCAGACCATAAGTGTTCTGATTGTTCTGATAAAGGAGTGGTTTTATGCTTTTGGGATATTACATGTTGTCAAGTGATTTTCCTGAAATTGTCTCTTGCAGCTTCTGTCGAGATGCTATTGTCATCTGCGGAATAACGTGGTAATTTGTTGATATTGCTATCTGCCCTGTCCATTTTGGCAATTGTCCAGTTTAGTTAGGTCAAACCAAGGAGGTAGGAGCATGAGTTTACAAGAAGGCTTTCCATTTCGTTCTCCAGGAATTGACTTGATAAAAACTAACAAAGGCGGAATACTGAAGTTCATTGGAAAAACTGTTGCACTTTATGTTACACAAACCGACGCTATCTTCCTTTCATTATGTGATGGCACTAGAAGTATGAGCAAAATCGCCATCCTCTTGTCTGAGCTTTACAAAGTAGATTCTAGAACAATTCTAAATGATATAACAAGGCTTGCTGAAAAACTGCATGAATTGCATGTCCTTGTTATGCTGCCTATGGCTTTAGAGAAGAGGCTATCAACTATGGAGGATTGGCATGAATTTGTTTTCATTCCTGCAGATGAAAGTTGTCCAGTTGTTCCTGCAAGGATAAGCAGCATAGGCTTTGCATTAACCAATTACTGTCCTTACAATTGCGAATATTGTTATGGAGCTTTTGGAAGCGAAAACGAAGCTTTCTACCTTCCTACGGCGAAGGTAATATCGATCATTGAAGATGCTAGAAAACTCGGAAAGGTAGAGTATGTAAGTTTGGGAGGCGGTGATCCGATTGCCCATTCAGGGTTATCAGAAATAGTAAGTTATCTTGAAAGTTGCCGAATAACCTATGAGCTCTCTACCAAGGGATTGTTACTGAGCAAGAAGAAAGTTGATGAGCTTGTTGTTGCTGGTATTAGGAACATTCAGATAAGTATTGACGCGTGGCATCCTGAGGTGTGGTCGGAAATTGTTGGATTACCTAAACACGCCTTCAATAGCGCAATTGAATCGTTCATATACTGCAAGAGTGCAAATGTCTCTACACGAGCAAGAATAACTCTATCAAGGCGGAATCTGGAAGAGTTGCCCTATTTATTAGAAAACCTCCCATTTTTGGGAGTAAGCGAGATTAGAATAGTGACTCTGATGCCTTCTGGAAGAGCCAGAATCAATGAGATCCCTAACAGAGATCAGATTGAAAGTGCATTGGAGGTTGTGGAAGCGTTCAGATCAAAGTATGGCAATAAGCCAGAGATTGTCTTTGGGGTGCACAGATATACTAGTTCACTCAGTTGTGGTGGTGCTAAACTCGCAATGCAGATTGGTGCAGACGGGGAGGTTCTACTGTGTGATGTTGTAGAAGGTCTTGACAGGGCACGTTTCAGTTATGGAAATGTATTCCGTAACTCAATAGAAGAGATTTGGTTCTCTAAACAAGCTGATGCATTTAGAACGAATCGCGAAATCTCAGAGTGTCTTGATTGTGTAAAGTTTGCTCAATGTAATGGAGGTTGCAGAGCTCTAGCCTTTTCTTACTATAATTCGTACGATTCACCAGATCCCCGGTGTTCAAGAATAAGCGGAAAAGAAGGAGATATCCTCGAATGGCCTGTGAAAAGACAGCCCGGTGGGGGGGAGAAATATGGAGAATGAAAAGAAGATAGTTCGCAGGTTTGTCTTCAAGCTGTTCAAAGTCTATTGGAAACGGGAATTGCTGGCTGCAGTTCTGGTCGGAGTGATGATTGCTCTTGCAGTTGTCTTCCCGCTCTTGATAAGACTGCTAATAGATGTTGTTATCCCTTCTGACAACATGGATCTTCTCTTAAAGTACGTTTTGCTTGTCGTCGGGCTCTGGTTTGGAAGCTTGATCTTTACCTATTTTGGCGAGGTGGTTTTTGAAACCACGGCCCTCATGGCAAAATCGGACCTGCGAAAGCAATTGTTAGAGAAGATGTTTGTTCTTCCTTTCGACTATTTCCACAAGAATAAAACCGGTGAGCTCGTATCGAGACTAATATCTGATCTGGAACTTGTAGGAACCGTTATAGCGCAGGTATTTCCGATACTGTTATTGGGAGTCGTTCAGATATCGGCGATTCTAGCTATCATGTTTTCTTTCAACTGGAAACTGACTCTTTTGCCCCTCGGCTTCATCGTGTTTTCCTTTCTTGTGATAATGTTCTTCAATATTATGGTGGAGAAAAGGAGCAAAGTAGAGAGGGAGAAATTCGGCGAACTGGCAGGAGTCACAAGTAACATAATCGATAATATGAAACTGATCAGAATCGCCATGCCATTTGCCTGGGTCATGAATTTCTTCGATCGTTTTCAGGGAGACCATGTTTATGCGGGCAAGAGGTTCATAAAGGCAATAAAGATCGCCGGCACACTCAAGACGTCGATAAACGGACTTATCTCCTTTTCACTGCTTGCCTATGGTGGTTACCTGGTAATGAAGGGTGAGATTACCGTAGGAATTCTGATTACTTTCTGGGCTTATGTTCAATCATTGTTCAACCCTATTCAGCTCCTCATGCAGGTGAACATTCTTCTAAGACAAAGCTGGGGAGGGCTCCTGAGAACAATCGAGGTACTGGAAGGTCCTGAAGAAGAAATGAGTGATAGTAGTCCTAAGTTAGAAGATGTTCGGAGCATTTCTTTAGAGAACATTGAGTTTGGCTACGGCAAGAAGCAAATTCTGAAAGGCCTGTCTCTTGAACTGAGGAAAGGGGAAATTACGACGCTGGTAGGTGAGAGCGGCGCCGGCAAAACCACTACTCTGAATATCCTTATGGGACTACAAAAACCCCAGTCGGGAACCATATACATAAATGGCGATCCGGTATCGAATTCGGCATTACTCAGACCATATATCGGCTTTGTGGAGCAGACACCAACTTTGTTTGAAAGATGTACTCTCCTGGAAAACATTACCCTGGGTAGATCGATTTCTGAAGCCGGTTTGGAAAACATCTTCGAAAGAACAAACCTTGACGTATTGTTGAGAAGATTCGAGAATGGACTCGACACATTGGTTGCAGATGTTCAGCTTTCTGGTGGTGAGAGACAGTTGGTCGCGCTGGCCAGAGCGTTGGTCTCGAAACCACAACTACTGATTCTTGATGAGATCACGTCAAATATCGATTCAAAGACTGAAGAAATAATTCAGAATACTCTTGTAAGTCTAAAATCTGAAGGCATAATCGTGCTGATGGTTGCTCATAGATTATCAACTGTTCTATTGAGCGACAGAGTGGCGTTAATCAGTAATGGGGTTATAGTTGCAAGCGGAACTCACAGCGAGCTTTTAAAGACCAGTTCCGAATACAAGAAGCTTTACTCGCTTCAGTTGATAAAGGATGAACAGCAGGATAATTGATCAAGCGCATAGCGGTGAACTGTAAAAGCCCCGGACAGGAACGTATCAGGCAGGCTTCCTGGTGTAACTTCTAAAGCAGACAAGATCGGGATGCGGGTGTAGAGCTTGGCGCATGATACCAGATGTGAGAGTTTTAAGCTGACTTTCAAACTCCCAACGCTTTGTCCGGGAGCCGTTTAGGGTTCTAAAAACCATGGATGAAATCTCGGAACAGAGTCAAGGGAGAAAGACAGGTTCAGTTGTGTTCCCGATCTCGTACCTCGGACGACACTTTCGCTCCTCAAGATTTCCATCTATCAAGAACTTACCCTTACTACTGCTTCAAAAACTCTTTTCCTGCTAATTCTAACCTCGGATCCGCGACCTTTCAGCTCGTAGCGAACGAAGACGGGCCGTAGGGCCCGTCTCACTAGAAATCGAAATTGTATCTTCCTGCCAGATGAAAGTGGGGGAAGAAGGTCGAGTGTCTTGCGAGCTGCCCTCCGAGATTGAATCCCACATTTATGATTGAAGTTGCCAACTCAAGACTGAAGTCGCTGATGTCGTAGCCTACTCCGACATGAGAGACTAGCGGAAGATACTTTATGTCTCGAGCGGCAAGGACGCTGGACAGTTCAGTCATCACCGTTGCCTTGAAGAAGACAGGCGGAAGAGAAGGCGCGAGATCTTCGAGTCCCAGTTCGGCGTAAAGTCCTATGAGGGCTTGCATGGGGTCAAGAGAATAGAGTTCCATTTCCTCAAAGCCGAATCCAAAGACTGGAACATCTGCAATAATGCCTAAGACGGGTTTGTTAAACAACATCCAGCCTACCTGAGCCCTCCCGAAGAACTGAAGATCAAATTCCTTTGTCTGTCTGTCCTGATTGAGAACAAAGCCCATTCCCACTGAGAAGTGGGTTGCCATAAGACCTGCGGCCAGACCAATAATCAGAACGAATACTGCGAGCTGTTTCACTTACACACCTCCTAAGAGTCTTATGTCAGAATCGCAGTCTTGCAGCGATCTCACTTTGAAGGAGTTCCTTATCAACCACCACGACTTTTCCGTCGTTGTTTATTACGCTTCGCACGATCCAGGGGCCCAAATTTCTAACTTCTCTGCTTTCCTTTACGGCATGCGTATATACTAGCTCTCTGTCAAGAACATAACCTCTTTTTCTCTCAAGAGGATTAATGAAAAGCGTGTCGATCCTTCTGTCATTTGCTGCTTTAGAGACTTCCGTCCAACCTTCGACATACTTGTCGAAATTCTCCCGGGCCATCTCCAGAAATTCCTTTCGAAGTCTCCTGCTTTCGCTATCTATCAGTTTGTCGACTTCTTCCTGAAGTTGCCTCTCCAGATTGAGTGTCTTTTGAACGAAGATTGGATATGCTTCTGGAATAAGGTGTTTCGCTTCCTTCTGGAACTTTTCAATGCTTTCACTGAACGAAGAAGAGTGAAAGAAGACGAGGTATTCGACGTCTTTTGGAATCTCTTCGTCGTTCTTTATCAATGAGGCGTTCTTCTGAAGGAACCTCCTGTTCTCTTCTTCCTTTGCCTTGCTAACTTTTTCCGAAGCGTTCCCGTGATACATCGCTCCCGATGAAGGCGAGGGAGAGTACCCCTCCAGATACTCCTGTTCTTTTTCTCGAATGAACTCATTTTCGACGCTCTTAATAAGAGAGAGTTTTCTTCCTTCCATTAGATAGTATGTTGATTTTTCCCTCTCCAGCGAGACAACAAGGGCCTCCGCAGATGAGCTTGAAAGCCATATCAGTTGATCAAGATCGAATGTCTTACCTACGTAAATCTCCTTCTCGGGCTTTCTATGAAGCGGGATGATTTTGACACCTTCGATTGCTTTATCGTTTTTTACATCTTCGCCTGTGTGGAACTCGATAAAAATAGCCAATCCCCTCCCCAAATCATCGATGTTTCCGAGTTTGGTAAGGACTGCTTCAACAACCTTCTGATGAATTTTCCCCATACCGGTTATCTTCTCGTCCTTCCTCAGACAATCTAGGATATTTGACTTCAAATGTTTTTCCGCATCGCTCCTTTTGAGATTCTCCATTGGAAAGTAGAAAGTGAGAAGATATGAATCTGATTTGATCCCGGCCTCTGCACTGAGTAGCTGTTGAAGTTCTTTTTCCATCTCAGCTTTTCGAAGAACGCGTGTAGCGACATTATCCATTTGATTTGCCTCCTTCCTTCGCTTCTTGGTGGTTAAGAACCTACGGGCTTTCACTCTTGGCACAGTCTTCCATTCTCAGTACTCTCTCTTCAATTATAGTATCTGAAGTCTATTGACTACACTTCAATTATAACTACCATATCGCAAAGAAAAAGAAAAAGAAAAGAAGTCTATTGACTACACTTCAATTATAACCCCGGGAAATATAGTACAATAGCCACGGAGATGATTCGTTTGGCTAACAGTTTACATGATTTGTTCTTCTCTAGAATGGAAAAGACTTTTCCGGCACTCAAAGTAAGGAACTTCAGATATTTCTGGGTAGGTCAACTGATATCCGTCATGGGAACATGGATGCAGACAGCCGCTCAGTCATGGCTCGTCTTGACGATAACGGATTCCCCTTTCCTGTTGGGTCTTCTCGGTGTTGCGCAATTCACGCCGGTACTCATTCTGTCACTACCTGCGGGGGTCTTCGTAGATCGTTTCCCCAAGAGGAGCATCGTAATCTTAACTCAGATAGCCTCGATGGTCCTGGCATTTATACTTGCGATTCTTGTCTTCACGAATACAGTTCAATACTGGCACATCTTCCTTCTGGCGTTTGGTCTCGGAATGGTCAAGACACTCGACATTCCAGCAAGACAATCTTTCATGATCGAATTGGTGGGTCGTGATGTGGTTCTTAATGCAGTTGCGCTGAACTCAACGGTCATAAATCTTGGAAGAATCGTAGGACCGGCCTTGGCGGGGGTAGTAATGGCTCTTGTCGGTGCGGGTTGGTGCTTCCTCATAAATGGAGTCACTTTCATAGCTGTGATAGTCGGTCTGTTCAAAATTGACGTAGCGCCGGTCGTAAAGAAGAGACCAAAGGGGACTGTGATACCTGACATCAAAGAAGGCCTAATCTATCTTTTCAAGAGTCCGATACTGACTACCACCACTTTGATTCTCGCAATCGTCAGTACGTTCGGCATGAATTACAGCGTTTTGATTCCTGTCTTTGCAAGAAATCAACTCGGTCTCGATGCTCAGGGATATGGACTTTTGATGTCTTCTTTGGGAGTCGGGTCGTTGCTTGGAGCTTTGATTGTAGCTGGGGGGAGTTCCAGAGGGCCGAAGAGAGTAAGGCTTTTTGTTGTCCCATTCATAACTTCTTCTCTTTTCATCATTATGGGATTCAATAGTTCGTACTTGCTTTCGGCTTTGCTGATCGGGAGTATGGGGTTCGCGAACATCTTCTTTACTACAACTGCAAACAGCCTCATGCAAATTCACTCCGATAACGAGTATAGAGGAAGAGTTATGAGCGTTTACTCTCTCGTATTCGCAGGCTCAACGCCGCTCGGAAACATGTTTGTCGGATCGATCGCGGACCGAGCCGGCGCAGGGAGCGCCTTCTTCTGGGCAGGTGTAGTCACGGTTCTGCTGGTTTTGGGAACAACGATGGCCCACAAAGTTAGGAAGAGAATTTCAGCGGCGAAGAGTGATTCGGAGGCATGACGTAATGCATCATAATTAAATCTACTCAAGAGAGAGTTATCGGATCGAAATGTTGTATAATGATTTTGTTTGAATATCCGGGGTGGTTATATATGTCTAGAATTCCCTTCTCCCGGATTACCAGGTTCTGGGGGTTTAAGGAAAAGATCAGGTTTGAGAGAGCATTGAATGGCAGAGCTTCGGTAGTCAGCTCAGGTAGTCGTTTGTATGTGTTGAAGAGAAGGGCCGCGAGTGTTCCTGCCGGATCTTGTCGTTGTGATCTTCTGGCGAATCTTGTCGGTACCGGAGTTCCTGTTTCGGCTCCCGTTTATGCCCGCAACGGCGAGTTTGAAATAACAATCGGCAAGTACGTTTACTCATTGTTTTCTTACATAGAAGGAGAAAAGGCCGACTCCGACATCTCTCATGCCACTCCGGAGTTGGCGGTTGAGCTTGGCATTTTCACTGGAAGGCTCCACAAAGCTCTAGAAGAAATCGACGACGATCAGCTTGAAAGAACGAATCTGCTGAAGTCGCTGACAGCTGCCCTGCGGTACTTCAGTGCAGGGGACTTAGAAATGGAACTCGAAAGTGTTGAGGAATTCTTCACCGATTTCTACAAGATATATTATAGACTGCCGGTCCAGATCATCCATGGCGACTACCATCCAGGGAACATAATCATCCACGAGGGGAAGGTCTCGGGGATAGTAGATTTTGATTGTGCGACTCGAGAAGTGAAAGTGCTAGATCTTGCCTATCTAGTTCATAGCGTCTTCGCCGAGTTTCTGAAGATGGGTTCTCCATCGCTTTTCCTCTATTTGCTTCCGTACTTGCTTGAAGGATACTCCTCAGAAAACACTCTTTCCTCGAGCGAGAGGGAGAGTTTTGTCTATCTTCTTTCTGCTATTTCGATCATCCAGATTCATTACTTCACTGCGAAAGAATTGACTGAAGAAGCGCGCTTCGCAAAGAATGTCTTCAAATGGCTGTACAAAAACAGTAGTCGTATCAAGGAAAAGGCGGGTCTCGTCCTGGCCGGTTCCGAAAAGATGATCTAGTGTAGTTCAAGAGATAGTTAATTTCCCGCCACGCTTTCTTTTCTCCTTAGCATCGTTTCTTTTCATTTGTTCCTCCCTAATTGAATATTTCTTATAGAATACCGAGAATCCCTCGCCTCGATTTCTGCCAATCTATCGCTTTCGCATATTCAAGCTATATGTCTGCCATCAGAACAATGGCAGTCGGATCCTGGCAATTGGAGCGATCCGCTTTGCATTGAAGTCTTTGACCATGTTATTCAGCTGAGTCATTTTAGAAGAGAAACAGATCGATGGAAGATAAACGGCATGTTTTATTGACGGCTTAATGGTATGGTCAATTGCTAGTGTCGAAGTATAATCTGTTTGAGGAGGTGAATCCATGCTTGGGCTGAAAATCGTCGTCGAAAGAGGCTCTGGAGTCCCTTTGTTCAAGCAGCTGATAGATCAGTTGAGAACAGCGATAATGAGGGGGGGAGATTTCTTGGGCACAAGACTTCCTTCCGAGCGAGAGCTTTCGAAGTTGCTCAGGCTGAACAGGAGCGTTGTTGTGAAAGCATATAACGAACTGAAGATGGACGGCCTTCTGGATTCCAGATCGCGAAGCGGTACTTACGTCATTTCAGTCCGGCCGGAACAGCAGTGTCATTTCGTCGGTCGCTTTTCGACGATATTATGCAAGAGCGCTTATCAAAAGCACGATACATATGCCTGCGGCCTGACAGTTGTCGTTTAGCCGCTTCGGCAGGGACCGCAGGTGCTTCCGTCCTTTAGTTTTCTCAATACTTCGAAATCATATTTCTTCTTTCTTCCGCGACTCCTTGTGAATTTGCTTCTCTTGTTCTTCTTAGAATAACCTCTCCTAAGTTTTAGTGATGCATAGCTCCGGTTGTACTTAGTTAATTCAATAAATTCGTCAAGGATTCTACTCTTCTCCTTCTTTCCAGCCTTCCTGTACTTCTCTGAGTGTTTCTCAATCAATCCAGTCATGTCTATTCTCTTCATCTTCGCCCCTACCTCTTTCAACTTGGCATTCGCGAAGATTATCCCCTTCATCCTTACCTTTCGAGTAGTTTCATTTTTGATGCAACGTTCCCCTTTTCAAGTAGATTATTTGTGATGCATATCGCCCTCTTCATTTGTTAAGCATTTTGGGATAGAATGAGACTTGTGGACAGAATATTCATTGTAATCTATTTCATATTGACTTTCACTCTGATTGTCCTTTCGAAAAGACGGAGAGTGCTGATTGCCTTTACGGCAGGTATGTTGCTGGTGGTGCTCAAAGTCTCTGAGACAATGAGAATAGAGACAATATCTGAGTTTGTCGACTTCAACGCCATATTTCTTCTCATAGGAATGATGGTGATAGTCGGCGTGCTCAAATCTACCGGGTTCTTTCAATATGTGGCGGTCCGTACTCTCAGAGCAACGAAGGGGAACATTCTTCTGCTGTCGGGGCTCTTTTCGGCGCTAATCGCTCTCTTCTCTATGGTTCTGGACAATGTCACTACAATGATAATGTTCATGCCGATAATCTTCTTCGTTGCAGATACTGCGGGATTCAACCCCTTCGGGTTCACGGCGGTGATGATTCTGGCTTCAAACATCGGCGGCTGTATGACTCTGGTAGGCGATCCTCCAAACATCATTATTGGTAACGCCTCCAAGATTCCTTTCATGACTTTCAGCGGTCTTGTGCTTGCTCCGCTCTTATTGACCTATGTCACCCTGATGATGATCTCCAGATTCAAGATTCTGAAGGGTCTCTCGTCAATATCTGGAAAAAAGGAAGAGATTCAGGGGTTAAGACTCGATGGAGTCATAACCAATAAGAGATTGATGTATGTCAGCCTCGGAACAGTGGTAGTTGTGGTCATCGGATTTATCATGCACAGTATCGTTGACATAGAAATGTCGCTATTCGCAGTGCTTGGAGCTTCATTCTTGCTTCTCTATACGGGAAAGAATTTCGAATCGGTTGCTACCGAAGTGGACTGGAACGCGATTCTCTTCTTCATTGGACTTTTCTCGCTTGCACACTCTCTTGAAAGCACGGGAATAACGGGAGAGCTTTCCGCACTGGCTTTGAATCTTTCGAGCAACCCGGCCGTTCTCTCTATGCTTATTCTCTGGGTAAGCGGAATGATAGCGATGGTTACTGGAGCCATTCCGGTTGTTACGATCTTCATTCCTATCGTGGCGCAGCTTTCCGTTCACTACCCTCTTCAGTACGATCTATGGATTGCTCTTGCTCTTGGGGCAAACCTCGGGGGAAACGGAACTGTGACCGGTCATCTTGCGAATGTGATGTGTTTTGAGATGGTAAACAAGGAGTATGGAAACAGGCACAGTTTCCTCGACTTCATGAAGATCGGGTTCCCTTCGGCAATTATATCTCTCGGCATTTCCAACCTTTATCTTGTGTTAAGACTCGTGCTCTTCGGCTAGCGGGAACTCTTAGACAAGCATGATCGATTTTATCAGTATGTTTGTCAACCAGACAACCACTGTGACGAAGATAAGCGAAAGAGAGGTCTTCACTACTCCTTGCCTGTAAAAGTCATTCGCGATCAGCCCTGGAACGACGGTTCCAATTACGGTTGAGAACAGTTCTACCGGGAGATTGGGCATAAGAAAGGTGTCGAGGGAAAGCTTGACGACGACTCCGAGAAGAATTCCTATTGCGAGTCTCTTTCTTCCGTAGAGAATCAGATATCTCTGGAGAAGGTTCAGAATCAGGAATGTGACCAGACCGACACCCCATGTATACAGCAGCCTCAAAGGCTGTTCAATGAAGATGAACAGGTAGACCGGTGTTACAAGCCCTCCAGCCGACAACCCTGTCACCCACCAGAATACAGTACTTATGACGATTCCAATCGAGAACAATGCAGGACTCATCGAATCTCCTCCAACCCGCTCAGCCACTGGACAAGGCCGCGTATATTTCCGAATCCGAAAACGAGCTCGTGCCCTTCAAGAAGCAAATCGAGCCGGCTCGGGTCTTTCAGCTTTTCTACGTTCTTGTTCTTCAGTATTCGTTGAGGAACGGGTCCTCTGACTATTATCCTGTCGAACTCTCTAATCATTTCTTCGAAGACGAGAGCTCTGTCCGGCCTATCGTCTCTGGAGTTGAAGAATCCGACGAGTGGTCTATCGGGAAAATCCTGTCTTGCCTTTTTCAGAAGCAGAGAAGTGGACCGAATGTCATTGGCCGCGAACGCATTTGCCAGGACGGTATCATTTATCCCGTCGCCGAGATGCAGATACCTGAATGTCCCCACATCAGGCAGCGCCTCTCTCATTCCCTCAAGCGCCTTTTCTCTGTCCAGACCAATTAGTTCTACAACCTTCAGTGCGATAGAAAGGTTTTCCTCATTTGGCTCGAATTTGAATCCGGCCGTGTCCTCTCCTTTCGGGATGACAGTAACCAATCTAGTATTCATTCTAGAACAGTGTTTTTCTACAGATTCCAATGCGTCAGACGAAACGTTTCCCAGAACGCAAATTCCGCCTGGAGTAATAGATAGAGAAAGCACTTTGGCCGTCTCGATTTCGTCGGCTCCAATCTCTTCGATATGATCCGGATAAGCGTTCGTGATGACGGTAATGTCTGCTTCGACTATTCTCATGCTTGAAAGCTGCATCTCGGGCTTAATAGCCATGCATTCCACGACCAAAGCATTGCAGCCGTCCCTCTCCGACTTCTTCAATGCGAGGAATTGCTCTTGTATGTTTGCAGGGCCGCGACGAACCACTTCGACGTGTCTCCCGTCGGGGGTTATCCATAGAGGAACGGTTCCCGTCGTCTTTCCCAGTACGCTGAAGCCGTTTGCTTTTAGGGCCGCGTGAATTAGTCTTACTGTCTCGCTCTTACCTCTGGTTCCGTTCACTTGGACTGCGATTTTCAACCGTTTTCTTCTCTTTCTCGAGAGAATATTCTCAATGACGAGAAAGAGCAGAAGGATAGACAATGCGACCAGAGCCAGCAGCCAGTTTGTCATTTCTTAATCACCTTTCCCGCAACAACGCAGAGGATCATAAGGAATAGAAAGGTCAAAGTCAGAGGCAACGAGTAGCTATCGACAAAATATACTCCGCTGGTTCCAGGCTCCGGAAGAGGAACGGGGTCGATCGGAATCCCATTCTCCATCGCGAGATCTCTGATGTTCAGCAGATGAATCACGGGCACACCGAGCTCCGCAAACTCGAAAATCAGTCCCCTTTCATCTCCTTTAGGGATCGAAGAGAACGAAGTCAAAACACCGTTATCCAGGCTGAGAGCTAGATGGCTGTTGCCGAAGTTTGTGCTTGCTCCCCCGATATTGACGAAGACAGAAGGCAGTCCGGCCGACTCTTCAAGATAGAGCTCAAGTCTCTTTTCAATGCTTGCTTGAAGAGACTCTTCATATATAAAGGTCTTTCCGCTGGATAAAGCAATCTCCGTCATCAGTTCACGAGCTTTCGGGAAAAACATTCCACTTGCCGTATCGTAATTACCGCCCAGAGAGACTGCGATCAGGCTGTCTTTAAGCAGCCCTACCTCTACAAGTCTTTCCTGCATCGTAACGAAGGTAAACTCCGGATGTGTGGCGCCGTGCTCTGAAGCGCCAATCGAATAGATCACAAGGGGTTCAAGTTCCAGAACTTCACAGGCGCAGAGAGTGGCTAGAAGAAGCGAGGGGAAAGAGCCGCTCGCTCCTATAGCAACGGGATCGCCTCTCTTGAGATTGAGTTCTTTGAAGTACTTCACCAGGAGAGCCGCGAAGTCCGGATTGGTCGAGGTTCTCTTCGCCTGCAGATTTCCTAGAGTAGTTGTCAACTCCGTGAATTCCGGTCCAATAAGCCCTGTCAAATTAGGGTCGACAGATGGGTCGATTTCTATGCCCAACGACTCCCGGAAAGCTGAAAGTTCAGCTATGCAAGAGGCCATTAGTCGAGCCGCGGACAGCTGGGCAGAGAAGTGAGGTGACTCGATCCTCTCCATTGAAAGATTGACGATGAAGAAGGCCGCTACCCCGACAACAACGCCAAGCAATAACCATTTGAGAGAAATGTGAACGCGATTGAAAGGGACTCTGCCCACTGCGTGAATGTGTTTCAAAACAACTCCTCTATTCTATTAGCTAACTGTTAGAACCCTGATTATTGCCAAAACTACTCCCGTTATACCTTCGCCTCCAAGAAGTCCCGACGACACTACCATGCCGGTCTCCTTCGATTCTGGCTTGATCTTGCCGACAATTAAGCTAATAACTCCTCCAACGAATGCTGCGGTAGATATCTCCATAGGGAGGTACATGCCAATTCCAAGCGTCATCCCCGGTAGTTTCATAAGATAGATTATGATCCCAATCACCAAGCCGAAGAAAAAGGCCGGAGTATTTGGGAGACCACCGACCATGGTGGAAACGGCGTACGCTTGTGGCGCGGGGAGTTCCGTTCCCGGGCCCATTGTACCATAGGCTCTGAACATAATAAAGAGAACGATTACCGAGACTACTGCGCCAATTACTCCGCCGACCGTCTCGGCGACGATCTGAGCCCTGGGGTTGGTCTTCAAAAGGTAACCGGATTTGAAATCGTTCAGTACATCGCCAGCGAGGCCGCAAGCAACTGCCACTACTCCCGCCACCAAGAACGCTTCGATTGTGCCGAGACTGGCGACTGACTTCACGGCAATAAGAATGATGATGCCGAATATCTCCATAGGATTGATCCCCGATTGTCCGGTTATCGAAGCGGCCATGGCCGTCGTAAGCCATACGCCAACTATTGTAAGTAGAGAAGAGACAAGAGTCATTTCCGTCAAAGTTGTTAGGAAGAGAGCGATGGCCGCAAAAACCAGAGGTATCCATCGAAGCGTCTTCATTCGCGATCGCTTCCCGCTGCTCTTTACGGGAAGGTAGATCTCTCTTGCCCGCGGCAAGATTCCCTTGAGCAGTATCCCAACACCGGTGCCGACCATCAGTCCGATCCCGAGACTATCTTTGAAAGCCGTCGCAGAGCCGACATCAGCAAACCATCCGGCCGCAACTCCAACGGGGATCAAGAAGAAGTAGCTTATAACAGCTCCAAGGAACCACACTCCTGTGAAGAGCGGTCCGATTATGTAACCTATGCCAACGGCCATAGGGGATATCCACATTCCAAAGAAGATGTTTCTTGAATACAGCCGGACCGAAGACCACGCAGAAGGAATCCATCCCAGCCCGTCCCTTACTGCGACAAATACGGCAGCGGCCCCCATGGTGGAAAAGAGGTACTTTGCCTTCTTCCCCCCTTTGTCACCGGCAACAACTGTCTCGTAGGAAGCCAAACCCATGGGAAAAGGCAGCTTCTCCTTCTCGATGAAATAACGTCTAATCATTCCAGTGAATACAACTCCCAGAATAGTGCCTGACAATGTAACGACCAGGAGAGACAGGAAACTTACCTCTGAGGAAGCCTCAAGAATCCAGATGCCCGGAACTGTAAAGGCCAGACCGCCAGCCACCATTGCTCCGGAGGACATAGCAGTGTGCGTAACGTTTATCTCGTTCAGGTTAGTCCTGCCCAAGGCCTTGAGTATTGCCAGCGACATTACTGCAACAAAAATGGTCGGCCAGGGAAGAGCCCCCATTCTCAAGGCGACGTACATTGAACTGGTAGTGATGATTATCGACCCGAGCGCCCCTATTACCAGGCTCCTAAACGTCAACTGCTTTGAACTACCTTCTTCCAGCGACACTCCAGTGTTCTTCACGCTCTGATCCTCCTGTGAACCGACAAAAGAAAAGGCCCGGGCAGTCTTTCTTATACAGACGAATCTCCGCGAGATTTACTTCAAAGAGAAGACCGAGATCACTGTTCAGAAGTATCGATCGGATCGATTCCTATCGAGTTGAGCCACTCAACAGCAATCCTTGTCAAGTTCTCACTTTCGAATTTGAACCATGCGTCCTTGTATTCTCCGTGATGTTCGAGAAACGTGCGGAACTTAGAGAATGCACCTCTTCCCGAAATCTCGTAATAGACTTCATCCCTGACGCTTTCTTCTACTCTTGTGTAAATGAACTCTTCGATCAGTGCGAATTTTTCCCCTGGAGTAATCCACGGTATATCCTCGAATCTTTCCGATTCATCGCCGCAAAACAAGTCATAATAAGTGTACAAATCTTCGATTCTCATCCAGGAGTACTTCAGAAGGTCTTCAGTTATCTCTTCTCTTTCAACCTCGCAGTTTACTAGTTCATCCGGAAAACAATCTTCTTGATAGAAGATGATCTTTCCTGTCTCCGTATCTAGATACGAAATCGCGTCGTACTCTCTCTGGTCAATATCCATCAAATTGACCAACATATCGATGTCGACCGGCAGTCTTTTCATAGTGCTTCACCCTTATGGGCAAACCTGTATTCCAATCAACTTGTTTTGCCCGGTACCAGTTTACAACATTCTGGCTTCGACGACGAAAGTCAAAATGATTCAATTCCGAGACGCTTCCGAAAAACCTTGTTTCCAAAGTTATTTTCGCAATCCCTTCGCCAGTTTTCCTCCAGTGAACTGAAGAAGCTGACTGATCGCCACGAGAACGATCACAGCGTAGAGAACCACGTCCCACTGGAACCGGTAGTAGCCATAGTTGATTGCCAGCTGACCGAGACCTCCGGCCCCGACTGCACCCGCTATGGCGGTATAGGTTACGAGATTGATCAAAAGCACGGTTATATTGCCGATCTGATCTGGCAGTGTTTCCGGTATCAGAACCTTTGTGACCATCTGCCACTTATTCAATCCCATAGAGTTTGACGAATCGATAATTCCCGAAGGCACGGCATTGAAAGAATTCTCTGCAAGCCTTGCCATGAAAGGTATAGCTGCAATAGTAAGATTGAAGATCGCGGCATTCGGCCCGATTATCGTTCCCATTACGTTTTTCGTAACGGGAATCAGAAGCAACACGAGAATAATGAAAGGTATTGATCTGAAGATATTTACCAGCAGATCGAGCAACGCATAGAGGGTCTTCAACCTTCGTGATCTTGAACAGAGGTAAAGACCTACGCCTAGCGGAATACCGAAAACAGTTGCCAGGAAACCGGAGAGAAGAAGCATGTATAGAGTTTCGAGCGTCGCCTTAAGTATTTGTGAGAACATCAGCGGACCTCCTCGAGAAAGAAGACGGAGTCCCTAAGTTTCTCTATGAACAGATCCTGTCTTTGCCCATCAATCGCGATGATCATTGTTCCGAAGGGCCCGTTCTTCAGCTCTTCGATCTTCCCGTACAGAATGTTGATCATTATATCGAACTCCCTTGCTATCTCCCACAAAACAGGTTCGTGGGTTCGCTCGCCCCAGAAGAGTACTCTCAAGAGCCGCTTCTGCCCTGAAAGGACGCTTCTTTCCAGCTCGAGAGGGCTTCCAAAGTCACTCACTTCATTGTTCTCGATCTTGACGAAGAATTCGTGCGTAGGTCCGAAGAAGTGCAGCTTCCCATTCTGCAAATAGGCGACTCTGTCACAGGTTCTCTTAATGACATCCATATCGTGGGTTACAACCGCGAAGGTGACGCGGCGTCTTTCGTTGAGATTCACTACGAGGTCGAGAAGTCTGCCCGTAGTCCTCGGGTCGAGAGCGGAAGTGGGTTCGTCAAGAAGAATCAGCTTTGGATCCATTACGAGAGCGCGGGCGATCGCCGCTCTCTGCTGTTCGCCGCCGGAGAGCTGCGAAGGGTAGGCGCTCAGCCTGTGATCCAGGCCGAGCTCCGAAACGATACTCATAACTCTTTCTCTGATCTCGCCCCTGCCGATTCCCTGAATTTTCAGAGGAAAAGCGATGTTCTGGTAGACGGTTCTGTAGCGAAACAGGTTGTAGCTCTGGAAAACCACTCCTATCTTCTTTCTAATGCTCCTCACTTTGCTTTCGTTAAGCCCGACTATGTTTTGGCCATCGAACATGATCGATCCGCTGTCCACCGGCTGGAGTAGGTTAAGGGTACGGAGCAGAGAGGTTTTCCCTGCTCCCGACAACCCTACGATTCCGACAATCTCGCCCTCTTCGATAGAGAAGCTGACATCATCGAGGATCTTTCTCCTTCCCGATTTGTCTTCGAAAGAGAGGTTAAGTCTGTCAACGCTCAGTATCAAAGCATCAAACCTCAGAAGACGGGTACTACCGCACCATCATACTTTTCGTTTATGAAGTCTCTTACCTTCTCCGACGTCAAAACACTGATGAGAGCTTCGAGCCATGCTTCGCCTTTGTCAGTTTCTCGAATTGTGATTATGTTTGCATACGGAGATTCACCACCTTCAATGAACTCCGAGTCTTTGACTGCATTTAGGTTGATGGTAAGAGCGTAATTGGTGTTAATGACGGCACCGGCGACGGTCTTGTCGTCTGTGTAGACCCTTGGAATGAACCCGGCCTCGATTTCAACAAAGGTCAACTGCCTTGGGTTCTCTTTGATGTCCAGAACTGTGGATTCCAGCTTCGAAGGATCCTTGAGCTCAATAAGCCCGTTGTTGTGAAGCAGAATGAGAGCTCGGCCCTCGTTTGTCGGATCGTTCGGAACCGCGATCTTATCACCTGGTGCGAGCTCTGAAAGAGGTTTCTTGAGAAAGAACCCCATTGGTTCGACGTGAATGGCCTTTGCTGAGACCAGCCCTTTTATTCCTCTTTGTGAAGTGAAGGACTCCAGATAGGGTACGTGCTGGAAGTAATTCGCGTCGAGTTCCCCTGTGGAAAGGGCGATGTTTGGAAGCACATAGTCATTGAACACAACGATTTCCAGCTCATAGCCCAGCTCGGCTAGGTCGGCCTTGATTACCTCGAGAATCTCGGCGTGGGGAACTGGAGTGGCGCCAATCCTGATCTTCGTGGTACCGAACGCAAATACGACTCCCAGTAGAACCAGTAACACTAGAAACTTCTTCATACAAATCCCTCCTGATATAAAAAAAGGGCGTCTCCTTTGAGACGCCCTGCTTCTATTTTCTCAGGTACAGCTAAGCACCCGAAGAAACAAGGGCGTTGCCGTACATCATCATAGCTTTTCTGTTTTTTCCTCTGTAAGTCTTATTGTTCATATGCAAACCTCGCGTTCGTTTAGCTCATTATAGCTCAACGACTCTTTCCAGAACAAGTCGATATTGTAAATAAAAGCTCGTGCCTGTTCCAGAGTCAGTTAGATTCGTTGTAACCAGAAATCCTTATGAACCGATTACCGTCATCTCTTTCCTTGTAGCAGGCTTTCAGAAGCCTGCAACTGGTTGTTTTCGGGTCTTTGCAGACCAGGAAAGTGAACGAGAGATCCTTCGCTCTACCCTTAAGCAGTTCCATGCTCAATGTGGAAAGCAGGCTGTCGAGCCGCTTCTCTTCTTTTTGTCCGTACATCCTGGAATTCTCGTCGGTCTTAACCATTTCATTCCAGAGATTCTCCGTGATAACTACCGGCAGTTTGATCCCAACCCTCTTCGCAAAAGGCGTAACATCAACCAAACCCCCGTCGAGAAAAACAACCGATCGGGAGTTTAGTGATGCTTCTCCAATGCTCATTGATAGCACCTCCATAATAAGTGTTACTATTACCATAACACCCCGAGGAGGTTATCGCAAAGCGAAACAGGGGACTCCGCACCGGTCTGTGGCTGTTTAGGCCGGTATATCTGACAAAGCCTCTGAAAACCGTTACAATTCGAATCTTAATTGCCGATTATTTTTATCAGAACTCGCTTTCTTCTCATACCGTCCAGTTCATAGTAGAAGATCTGCTCCCATGGTCCAAAGTCCAGTCTTCCTTCAGTAACGGCTACCACAACTTCCCTACCCATAACGGTCCTCTTCAGGTGGGCGTCCGCATTGTCCTCGAATCCGTTGTGTTCATACTGCGAGTAAGGTTTCTCGGGCGCAAGCCTTTCCAGCCATTTCTCGAAGTCATTATGAAGCCCGGATTCATTGTCGTTGATGAACACACTTGCAGTTATGTGCATTGCGTTCACGAGCAGAAGTCCTTCCTGGATTCCGCTTTCTTTGAGCGCTCTTTCGACATCTGGAGTGATATTGATTATCTCTCTCCTGGTAGCGGTGTTGAAGAAAAGTTCCTTCCTGTATGATTTCAAATCCTTCACCTCCTAATCGACTAAAACACGTAAGGAATTAGCCGCCACGTCTTCTTGCAGTAATCCCTATAAGCATCTCCGAAGATGTATTCGAGATTTCTTTCCTCCACGGCGATTCTGTACAGTATGCCTGTCGTCGGTAGTATGAAAGCAAGGATCGAACTGAGCGGGTAATCGAAGACGAGCGCGAGACCCAGAAACCCTGCTATCTCGGCGGCATAGGCTGGATGACGGATTACTCTGAACAGTCGATCCGTTCTCAGCTCTTGACCGGGAAGGGCCCCCACATCGATTGCAAAGGAAGAGCCCAGCTGCCTGACTACGAGGAAACGGACCACGATCGCGAAGATCATCGATGCAACCCCAACCCATCTATGAGGACGGAACGGCATCATGAACGCTTCCTTTGAGCTGCCGTCGACAGCCACCGCTCCAAACATGCCAGATAGAACGAAAGCAAGCATAATGTACTTCGATCGCTTCTCCTGGAGTTTTCCACTGATCTCTCTGTTGTGAAAGAAGAAAAGATAGATGTCGAATCCGACCCAGAAAATGAGAACGAAGAAGAAGAACAGTTGACCAGACATAACGAAACCTCCAGGAGAAAGTGAATGCAATTCAATTCTATCATCAGACCAGGGTGAAGAAAATCTCACATCAAAGCCCTTGCTGGATGTCTTCCGACTGTAACTGTTAGCAAATGTGGGGGTGCGGCAGATGTAGTAAAATCGTAATACAGGTGGTGATGAGATGATTTTTGGAAAAGGTGAGAGAGTACTATTCTTTCGCTTCGAGGATGGCGAGGATTTCATCCACACTCTAGTTCATACACTTACGGAGAACAACCTGGATTCACTTGTTGTTATCAGCGGAATAGGAATGTTGAGAGATTTCGAGATCGGCTGGTACAACGTTTCCAAAAAGCAGTACGAAAAGGAGATGATCTCTGTTCCACATGAGCTCATTCACATATCGGGAAACGTATCGTCGAAGGGCGGTTTTCCATTCCCGCATCTTCACGTTGCGTTAGCCGGACCTTCGAGAAGCGCAGTTGGCGGCCACCTGTTCGCAGGAACAGTGTGCAACACGACGGAGCTCTTTGCCGTCAGAACCGGTGACCTGAAACTCATCAGAGATGCTTCCGGCGCCGCAACGCCTCTGGAATTCAGAAAGTGAGTCCATCGAATTGAGATTCCTTCACTGCTCCGATATTCACCTTGGGAGAAGACCGATCGGCTCCCCGAACAGCCCCTATTCGTCTGCAAGATACGAAGATTATTTTTCAGCCTTTGACTATGTAGTTGATTGGGCCGTACAGAACAAGCCGGATGCCTTCTTCATAACGGGTGATCTCTTTGACAAGAGAGACATCAATCCCGACACTCTTGCCAGAACGCAGAGTATTCTCTCCAGACTGAAAGAAAACGGTATCAGGGTGCTGGCTATAGAGGGGAACCACGACAAGAGCTTCAGCGCAAACGAGTCCTGGCTGAGATTTCTCCATGAGACAGAGTATCTGGAGCTGCTCTGCCCGGTTCAGGGCGAAAAGGACATCATCTTTCCGAACGTCAGCATCGAAGGATTCAAGGTGTTCGGACTTGGCTATCCCGGCTTCATGGCAGAGGAGATGATCCTCAAAGCTTCTTCTTTTCTTGAAGGCAAAGACAATATAATACTTATCCACACCGCGCCCGGGAACGACAACTTCATTCCCGGCCTTGTGTCACCCGAAGTCTTGAAGATTCTCAGGTCGAAGGTGATCTATGCCGGAGGCGGACATCTGCATTCTCAACTCGCTTTTCCTGCGGAAGAGCCGTTCTTCTTCGTGCCCGGATCTCTCGAATACTGGGACGTCTGGGAGAGAGATAGTAAGGGATTTTACGTATTCGATACGGAGAGCGGAACAGCCGATTTTCACGACTCTCGCAGGAGGGAAAGACAGGAATTCTCCGTTTTTCCCGGCGAGGGAGACGACCTTGACGGATTTGTCAACGAACATGAGATTCATAGAGGCGCAATAGTACTCGTTACGGTAACGGGAAGCGGAGAGTTCTACGTAGATCCTGTGCGTCTTGAGAGGGAGATAGAGTCTTCCGGAGCCCTTAAGGCCTTTGTTAGAGTCAGGAGAACGGATAGAGAGATCACTCTCGACGACTACAGACTGATGAGTGCGAGAGACATCGAACGAGAGGTCATACTCGGCTCCAGGGAGTGGAAGGAGCTCGGAGCAAGAGGCGAGGACCTTGTGGCCGCAATAGAAAAGATGAAGCAGTCTCAGGAAGATGGAAGGTATGACCTGTTCAAAGAATCCGTCGATGCCCTTCTTGAAGCCATAGTGGGTGGTGGCTCTTGAGGATTACTTCGATAGATCTCGAGAACTTCCGCAGCCACTCCAGATATTCCGAAACCTTCGAGAAGGGAATAAACCTCATCCTTGGAAGAAACGGCTCGGGGAAATCATCGATAATTGAAGCTATCGGACTGGCTCTCTTCGGAGGAGGACTGCGCGACAAACAGGAAGACGCAATCAAGTGGAACGAGAGAAGATCGAAAATTACCGTGACTTTTCTGGCCGACGACGGTCTGGAGTACAGGGTCGAGAAAGTCTTCGGCACCGGTTCAAGTCACGAGCTGCATCAGGGGGAACTTCTCATTGCCCGCGGGAAGGAAAACGTGATAGAGAAGATCAGAATTATCTGCGGTCTTCAGGGAGACATCTCGAAGACATTCGAGAACGTGATAGTAGCTTTTCAGAATAGAATCGCCGATCAGTTTCTCGGCAGTCCTGCTGCGAGAAGGGACTATTTCAACAGGGTCTTCCAGGTCGACCTTTACAGGAAGATCTCAACGGATTTCATGCGCAGTTATCTCACCGACCTGAGGAGTGAGAACGAAACTCTTGAGAGAGAGATCGCGTTCATGGAGCAGCAGCTGGAGAGAAAGGCAGAAGTCGAAGAGAGGATGAAGACTCTCTCGGAGGACCTCTCGAGG
This sequence comes from Mesotoga sp. B105.6.4, assembly GCF_002896535.1. Classification (NCBI taxonomy): domain Bacteria; kingdom Thermotogati; phylum Thermotogota; class Thermotogae; order Kosmotogales; family Kosmotogaceae; genus Mesotoga; species Mesotoga sp. B105.6.4. Next base: position 23,849 of record NZ_JWIM01000075.1, read on the forward strand.
GCAAGGGAGGAACTGAAGTCTTTGGAAGATGCCCTCAAGAAAGTCAAAGCAGAGAGACTTCGTCTCGAGGAAATCGGAAGAGAGCTCTCTTCGAAGAGAGGACAGTTTGAGCAGCAACTGAAGTCGTTGAGGGACGAAGCTGCTGCACTGAAAGGCAACCTGAGGCAAAGAGAGAGGGCGGTCGAGGCCAGAGAAATCATTGACAAAAGCAGGGACGGCCACGATCTCTATGAGAGACTTCTGGAAAAAGAAAATGCTCTAAGCGCCGAAAAAAGAAGACTGGAAGGTCTTGGCGAGCGCTCGGCTGCCATTGAGAAGAGAATAGCTGAACTGCAGACGGAAGTTGCCAGGTCAAGCGGAGCGCTCTCGAATTCAGAGGAAAGACTGGAAGAGAGCGAGAAGCAATTTGAAGAACTGAAGAAGGAACGAGAAGAGCTAAGAAGAGAGATGGAAGCGGCGGAACTCGAGGCAGGCAAGAAGCGCGAAGCCCACAACCTGTGTCTTTCGAGAAAAGAGGCGTTTAAGGTGATCCTCGAAGAATACAGGAAGCCTGAGCGACGGCTGGCCGCTCTTGAAGATCTCTTAAGGAGCCTTGGAGAAACGGAGGGTTCTGAGGAACTCAATGAAAGGCTGGCGAAAATCGACAGCGGTATAGAAAGAGCGAAAGAGGAAGTCCTTCTCCTTGAAAAGCTGAACGAGGCCTGTGTCAGCAAGGCTTCCCGGAGAAAGGCGCTTGAAGAATACAGAGGCTCTCTCGCCGTTGGCATCTGTCCGCTCCTGGATGAGAAATGCAAGAACATCGAAAATAGAAGTGATTATGAAGGATACATCGAAGGTCTTATAAACCAGCTTGCCTCCGGTGAAAGAGAGCTCTCGAAAAAGATTGCAGAAGTGAAGGAGAGCCCGTCGAGGCTAGGCAAACTGGCGGAAGAGAGGGCTCTTGCCCTCAAAGCGATAGAAGAGACGGATAAGAAACTTAAGGAAAAGGCTGATCTAGAAAAAGAGAAGCTTGATCTTGAAGAGAGAGCGAAGAGCTTCCTTCTTCAGCTTTCGACGATTTCAGGAAAGTCCGGAGAGATTGACGAGATGAGCGAGAGTGTAGAGAAAGATATTCGAAATGCCTCCACAGAGCTCGAGCTTCAAAAGAAACACATTTCCACGCTCAAGAATCAGATTGAAGAAAGGGATTCGCGCCTGGAAGAAGTCAAGAGCAAGATCAAATCACTCAACGAACTGAAGAAGAAGACGGAGGAAGAACTCGCTTCCCGGTCGAGCGAAATCGATGCTCAGACAAGCATTGTTAAGGAATTTGCGGAGGAACTTGGAAAGCTTCCCGGATTGAGAGCGGAGATTGAAGAGATTCGCAGAGCGATGGTTCTTAACAAAAACGATTATGAAAGATTCAACAAATATGTGACTCTTGCGGGCTATCTCGAGGAGTACTCAGCCCTCTGCCGGGCCTCGCTCGAAAGATGCAGAAAGAAGGCGGCCGGAGTGACCGGCCTCAGAAAAGAGATTATTGCTCTTGAGAAGAGCTTCGATTATGGCCGTCTAGAAGAACTGAAGAGAAATGAGACAAAGGCCGAAGAAAGTTATGCTCTCAAACGAGACGAAACAATATCCATCGGCAGAGACATAGTCTCTCTGCGGGCAGATCTGAAGAACTTCGCAGAGATGGAAGAAAAGAAGAAGCTCAAGAAGAGAGCCGGCGAAAAAACTTCCAGAAAAATCAAACTCGCAGAGATGATTAGAGACAATCTCAATCTCACCGGAGAGAGAATAACCGCCGGATTTCGTGATGCGATAGAGCGAAAGGCGACCCTAGACTACCAACGAATATCCGGGACCGAAGAGTCAATAAGATGGAACGAAGATTACGAAGTCTCCGTCAAAGCATCCGAATACGGCGACGGTAGCATCAGAAGTTTCTCTAATCTCTCAGGCGGGGAGCAGGTGTTGGTCTCTCTTTGTCTGAGAGCCGCAATGACGGGGGTCCTCAGCGGAGCGAGATTTGCCGTCTTCGACGAGCCGACATCGAATCTCGACAAGGAGAGGAAAGAGCTGCTTGCCCATTCTCTCAGAGAGCTCTTTGGCGAACTCGATCAATCAATAATAGTTACACACGATGACGTCTTCTCTGAAATGGCTCAGAAGGTCATAAGACTGAACGGCAGGAATGAAGACGAATCTCTTTGAATCGGAGGTGCAGTGCTTGAAAACAGTACTCAAGAACATAGACTATCTTGTGACAATGAATGAAAGGAGAGAAGAGCTGAAAGACGCTTATGTCGTCGTCGAAGATGGAATAATAGTCGATGTCGGCAGGGGAACTCCTCCTCCGGGCGACGTCGAGATCGACCTGGCCGGACGGATCATCACTCCCGGCTTTGTCAACACTCATCATCATTTCTATCAGTCGCTTTTCCGCAGCGTAAAGGAAGTCGCCTCAGCCAAGCTGTTCGACTGGCTTGTCTTTTTGTACGAGAGGTGGAAGAATCTCGACAACGAAGCGATATATGTCAGCAGCAAAGTGGCGATTTACGAGATGATGGCCTCCGGCGTGACAACGACAACCGACATGCTTTACCTTCACCCAACGGGAAGGAAAGAGTTCATCGACAGCGAAATAGAAGCGGCCCGCAGTACCGGCGTGAGATTTCACCCCACCAGGGGCTCGATGTCTCTCTCCAGAAAAGACGGAGGCTTACCTCCCGACTCGGTCGTCCAGAGCGAGAGAGAGATAATCGAGGACTCCGTAAGACTGATAGAGAAGTATCACGATAGAGAAAAACACTCGATGCTGCGGATAGCTCTGGCGCCCTGCTCTCCCTTCTCGGTGACCGAAGAGTCGATGGTCAGAACGGCCGAACTCGCCGGGCAGTATGACGTGCTTCTTCACACACATCTCGCCGAAACCAGGGACGAAGACGATTTCTGTATCGAGAAAAAGGGATTAAGACCGGTCGATTTCATGGAGAAAGTAGGCTGGCTCAACGAGCGAAGCTGGTTCGCCCATCTCGTATGGCTGAGCGATGAAGACATCAAGAGGCTCGCCGAGCATGACTGCGGCATGGCTCACTGCCCTTCCTCAAACATGAGACTTGGATCGGGAATCGCCCGTGTGAAAGAAATGAAGGAAGCCGGAATCAGGATCAGCCTTGCCGTTGACGGAAGCTCATCGAACGATACGGGAAACATGCTTCTTGAGATACGAAATGCCCTGATGCTTCAAAGAGTCCTCAAAGGAGCCGACGCCCTTTCGCCGAGGGATGTTCTGGAATTCGCGACGCTGGGCGGAGCTAAGGTCTTGAGAATGGACGACTTCATCGGTTCGATCGAGCCGGGAAAGTCTGCCGACTTGGCCGCTTTCAGACTGGACACTCTCTCGATGGCCGGAGGGTTATCCGATCCGGTGGCTTCTCTCGTTCTATGCGACCCTCACAACAGCGACCTGGTAATGATTGACGGGAAGATCCGCGTCCAGAACGGCAGGATAGTCGATGGCGAACTCTCAGAACTAATCAAGAGGCACAACGAAATATCTTGCAGATTGATTGAAGCCTGAGACAAGCCGGGTGAATTATCCAGAAGTTACCGAGTGAGTTACACAACAGGATGGCTTCCGTAAACTGTCTTCATGCATCATAGTGTGAGGCGTCGTAACTCGTTAATAACCGCGATTCTTCAGCGGCGAGGGACTGGCAACCACAGATCAAAGTAGTTTTCGGCCGGACTGCATCTTGCGAATCATTCGCTATCGTCTTGAATTCTAGTACTAATCCTGGAGGGATAAATGTCAGAGATCTATTTCTTGCGCCATGGACAAAGTCAATCAAATGTTGAGAACCGTTTTGCGAATGGGAACGATGGTTATCCTCTGACTGATCAGGGGAGGAGACAGGCGGAAAAGGCATCTGCATTTCTGCGTTCCAGAGCGATTCGGAAGGTTTACACCTCGCCGATTCACAGAGCCGTTCAGACGGCAGAGATTGTCTGCTCAAAATGGGGGCTCACGCCAGTTATTGCAGATGAAATCAGAGAGTTCTCCGTAGGCATTTTCGAAGGAAAGAAAATTGCCGGGCAAGCCAGGGAGTTGTACGTTGATCTGAAAGAGAAATGGGCCACCGGGGAAATGGACACAAGAATCTCGGAAGGCGAAAGCCACCGCGAGATAATCGACAGGCTTTGGAAAGGTATTGAATATGCACTCGAAGAGGGTTCTGGAGAGCCGGCTCTAATGGTCAGCCATGGCGGTCTCCTGTCAATGGCTCTTCCATATATGTGTGACAATCTAGACATCTCCACCTTCTACGAGCGAGAAGGAGTTTTCATAAGAAATTGCTCGGTTACCTCGGTAGAAGCTCGAAAGGAGAACTCGAGAATTACTCTCAGCCTTCTAGAATGGGCAGACGACTCTTATCTTGATGTTGCTGAAAGGAGTTATTAGATTTCCGATAAGATCGAACAATCTTTTCATTGAAGGAAAATGCTGAAGATGGCTTTGCATAAGATTCTAACATTCAAACAGTGACGTGTCCTATTTGCTTTCTTCTAACCGGTAGCTGTATTGGACTGCGAGAGCATGGGTATCATGGTCTGCAGCTCGCGGAAGAGTGTCCTGACCCTGCACGGGGAGGGGAGCTTCGACGGAAACTGCGCACGGTAAACTCTGGGCGCTTTGTCGGCTATCTAGTAGTAAATAATGGATTCTGTACTCATGGTTTCGGGCTACGCTTTAGTCAATCAGAGTGATGCAGTTGACTTTGCCCTGCAGTGACCGACTTCAGTATGTTCCGTAAACTGCTTGACGGTGATGTCGTATTCGTTCGAAAGCAACCAGTCGCCAGGAATGGCCAGATCTTGGTTGTGAGAATAAGCGGCCAGGAAGGCGTCACAAAATACTTTCAGAAGCGATCTGACATGATATTTCTTACCTCTGAGAACCCTGACTATAAGCCTATTAGAATAGACAAGGATAGATGGGACGCCGAATGTGCTATTATAGGGGTAGTTGTTGGTTTGAAGAGAAAGTTTTCGGATTCATGACTCTTTTATTGACTGACGATACATACATAGCAAAACCACGAACATCGTTATACTTGAGCCTAAGAACCCGGAATTTGAAGGGGTTGCTCTAATTCTTAGGAATAACCCGAAGTGGGGAATTACCGGAGTAGTGACAGGTAAGCATTCTAAAGAAAATTCTTAAGAACCTAGTTCTGTTATTGTGAGTCAGTAATAGTAGCAGAATGAAAGGAGTTTTATTCATTATGAAAAGCGGAAAGGCAAATAAAACAAAATCCAGAACTGTTTTGCATAGAAAAACAGTTTGCAGTTATCGAGCGGTGCGAGCAGAACCACATTTCAAAGAATCAGATTCCAAAATAATGGAAGACATTATCGAGCGCAGGAAATCTGCTTTTGAAAAATTATCGAAGTATTGAATGGCTTTCGGAAGAGACAGTTAATTGGGCCATAGATTTACTTGCGAGAGAACACCCGAATGACCCAATCAATATTATCAACAATGGTCCATTATGCTATGTATCAGGATTATGTGCGGTAAGCGAGTATTACGAGGACAATGTACTCATGTTAGCCGCAGTCGTCATAAGAAGTATTATAAGAGGTCATCCTCTTTATGATGGAAACAAGAGACTTGATATGTTCTTAGGTGAAACATTCTTAAACAAGAATGGCTATAAGCTAAATGTTGATAACGATGAAATAGTTGAGATCGCAGTGCGTGTAGCAGATTCCAATAAGAACTGGGAAAGAGCAGAGATCTACAATTGGCTATTAGGCTGCTGTATCAAGAGCTCAAGACAAGAGTTCGAGAAACGTTGAACATTACTAATTACCTACTTTTAATACAGAGCACTTTCTGATTAATCTTTATTGTTCACTAATGGGGAATGTACAAGTAAGTGCGGATTGCGGCCACAATTGATAGGAGGCGTGGCCGTGAAGATCTTGCTTTTGGTAACTCTGCTTATCTTACTTCTTGTAAGCACTTCTTTAGGTCTTACAGCGGTTGCTGAGAACGGAAAAACTGTCATCTTGAACGCAAATGGAACCTGGAAGTATGACACGACTTCTGAATAGAGAGTCGTGAGATCTTACACAGGATCAGCTAGTAAGAATACTGACGCTTTTGTCATAACAGGGAACACCTGGAGAATAAAAGCGAAGACGGAAGTTCTCCTGCAGAGATACCTTTACAAGTTTGGGGAAGAGATCTTTTTCGAGGCCCCTCTTATGATTGGAGAAGCAGGGGAAGATGAATCTTACTTCTGCATTAAGGGGACTTTCTACTGCAACATCATAGCGATGGGCAAGTATGAGGTGATTAATGAAGAGAAGATCAGGTGATCGAAATGATGATCAATGCAAACTACGTCTCAGGTCGCATGGAGATTTCCTGTCGGAAGCGTTCACAGACTGAACAGCATCTAGAAAGGAAGGGCACCTAAGTGTTGTCTTGGACAAATTCCGTAAAGGAGGAGAGATATGTCTATTAGAATTGAATGCATTGATGAAAGTAGGTTTAATAGGATTGATTCTGTGATTCTTGAGTTCTATGTGCAACTATCTGAAAGTCCATCAGAGGAATGGATAGAATGCTTCAAAAAAGCTCTGCAAGAATCATTTGATTCTATGAAACGCAAAATGAGAATCAGCGGCGAATGTGTGATCATTGAATGTCGAGAAGATGAGTTGGAAAAACATCAGATTCCAGCATTGGAAGGCTACATCGAAACCGCAAACAAATGTCTCAAAGAAACTGCTGAGAAACCAGAGAGAACTTCTTCATATGATGAGGATAGAGAATTGACAGAGAAACTTAAAGACATTAACAGAAGACTGTTCAATCCGTAATTTGGACAACAGTCCAGATTGTCTCGGGAAGAGAGCCGCAACAGATTCAATGATGGTAAGCTGACTTGTTTGAGAATCAGAAGCAATCAGAAAGGAATCTCAAAGGTAGATCGTTGTATCAACGAAGTATGGTTCCGCTCATTTTTCATTATCACCTGATTGTAGTATCGTACTGTCATTCTATTAGCCACACTTATCATGGGGAATGGAAACGAGTACTAGGGGGACAAGATGAAAGGACTGACTCTTTTCTTGCTGTTCGTTCTGGGTGTACTTTCGTTTTCGATCACTCCGATTAGTATTCAGCTAGGGGACGTATCAGCTTACTACGCGCAGGAATACCTATGCCTCTTCGACGAGGTTTCTGACTTCACAGAAGCAGAGATAGCCTTGATCACTGATTCAGACACAATAAGCGTTTTGAGGAGCAAGTCGCTGAACTTCGCAGAATCTGTAAGACTAATCGGTTTGGAGGTTCCGAAGATCATTGATAGCTCGGACCCGGACGGTTCTCTGAGCAATACAGCTTCTGACTTTGCAAGAGAAGTTCTTGTTGACAAGAAGATACTTCTCTCATACGACTCTGATCCTGTGGATGAATTTGGAAGGATTCTGGCATACGTTTGGATCCCCGTAGAGTATCAGGGCGAGACAAGATACATTCTCTTCAATCTCCTGGCGATCATTAACGGTTATGGCAATGCGTGCACAACCTGTGCTTTTGACGAGAGCTACATGACGATCTTTGCTGAAGCCGAAACACTCGCCAGAGATAATTCGCTTTGTATCTGGGGAGAAGATTCTTCCGTAGTCGAAGCGCAAAGAGAAGGAAGCGCTCCTACTTACGATCCGATTGTATACATAACAGACACGGGAACCAAGTATCACAGAGACGGATGCAGATACTTGAGTGAAAGCGTGGTAGCAATAAGACTTTCAGAGGCCATCAGGAGAGGATATGAACCTTGCAGTGTTTGCAAACCGTAGGGAGGCGAATCATGTCAGACTTTTCCTTGAGGACCAAGATCGTTTATATAGGACAATGTTTTTACCGGAATCTGATACCGGTTCTTGTTTGTCTGAACATTGTCGTTGCGTTTCTCCTCTTTCCTGTTCTTAAGCTATCCGGTGAATTCACAAGAGATGTGATCTCTTTGTCCTCAGCGATGGTCGGAATTGCGGCTCCAGTTCTACAGGGGATACTATCCAGACTCAGAGAAAAGTACGGATATTATGCCGGTAAGAAAGTGAAACTAGATAGAGACATTTTCAGACTTCTAAAATGTGCTGTCCCTTTGATACTTCTAGCTTTGCTTCTGAGAGCAGAGGTGTTTGGGGTTTGTGATGCCAATTCTCAGTGTTCGCCTTTAGTCAACTACATGAGGATTCTATCATTGGTGGGCGTTTTCACAGTATTCATACCTTTCGTGATTGCTATTCTGAGGGTATCCTTATATTCAAACCCGGGGTATCTTGTGAAGGAGATTACCGAGGAAATCTATAGCACTGATTTCACAAATATTATGGGTTTCAAGGATATTGAGAACTCCAAGGATGTTGAGGATTTCAGAGAAACAATAATAGCTGCAAGAGATGTGTGTGTAGCCGAAATGAACAACAACGACGAGAACTACGTATTTGAGCAAGTCACAATGTGTTTTGCCTCGACAATCGTCAAAATAGCAAAGTCAGATGACTTGGAGACCAGCAAGGAGAAGCAGAAATCACAACAGATTGAATTCGCAATCGTAGATCATATTGTCAAGCAAATGATTTCCATCAACAAGGCAGTTCTGAATAGCGGATATAACTCCAGAATTGCCTCGGCTATGGACTCATTCATATTGGTGATAGAGGAAATTGTTAGAGATGGCCACAATATGGGCAGGAGATCTCTTAGTAATTCATTAGTAGATACTGTTCTCAGAGGACTACTGGAGTTTGATGATTTTTGCCTGAATAAGATAGGAGGAGCCTCTGGCAACGCTCTGAATAATCACGAGACAGCGTTAATGAGAACTGTGGAGCTTTTCTCTTTCGCAACTTCCAGTCGCCACTTCAGTATGTCATTCCGTTGGGTTGAAAAAATAAGCAGATACTTGAAAAACATAATGGTATTGATGCTCAAGTATGATCAACTGAAGCTCTTCAAGAAAACGATTCGTGAGACCTGGCGCTGGCAGCACAACTTGAGCAAATTCAGAAGTGGCTCTTTGCTCATGATAATTGACAGGTTTTGTGATCAAACAAATAAGACCAGATTTGATGAGCTTTGGAATGAAGCCAAGGCCATTGAGGGCAAGGTTTTCTTCGCTTACACTCAGGAGAGGTTTGAGGAAGTTCTGGCAGACCTAGACAAACTGGAAAAGGATATCAGCAAACTCCAGAAGACTCCAGAATTGCCGGAACAGATAGATGGAGCTAGAGTGCAAATATTTGAGACATTGATCCAAGAGAAACTTAGAGAAATCATGTTCGAGATCTGTGTGTATGCGTTGTCTTTCAAGTCTTATGATTTTGTTAGGGCAATATGGGATTATTCGGACTCAAGAAAAGACTATCAAGAACCTGTCAGCATAGTTCCAAAAAGACCAATAGAGACAATAGGGTTGTACTTACGACTACCGGTAATTCAAAGACTGGACTATAATCACTCGCTCGATGGTTTAGAGTGGTCTCACTCAAGTTATTATGTTCTCTCGCTACTTAGATCCTATCAGTTCTCGGAAATCAATTTCGGCAATAAGGACTTTACTAGTAGAGTAAGAAGGATCCTTGAGAATACGGAGATCGAATGCCTGGCACACATCAATTACTTACACGATCAGTTGGTTGCACAAACAGAAGAACTGAAAAGTAGTAAGGAATTGCTCGAAAGACTTGGCTTCGATTCCAGCAAAGCCGAAAGTAAGCTCAACAGTATACGAGACGAATTCCTGAAATGGCTAAATATCCATGTGGAAAACGAAATAAGTAGAAGATCTGAGACTGATGAACTCGATGATTCCTTAATGGATGAACTCTGCAGAACAATCGGAGACACTTTCAAGGAAGCCTCTGTCTCTTCGTTCTTGCTGAAAAATGGAGCTTCAAGTAAGTTGGGGGAATCACCGACATTCTTTCCTGAAGAGAAGCTAGAAATCGAGAGGAAGTACTTAGTCTCTGAGAGAGCATCTGAGCCGTATTTTTATCCATTGGCAAGGCAGTTTAGCGAGAAACTGGCGCGCAAAGAAATAAGTGAACTTGTTGAAGTCATTGAGAAAAAGACGGGGGAAAACCAGTATACTCTCGAGCAAATTGAATCTTTAGTGGCAAATGAAAATACGGATTCAAAATACGTGGTTCTTTTCATATCAAGTTTTCCGCGTTACCCAAAGGTGATCGAGAAAAGAATTCATTGTGATGATCAGAACTGCTTAATGAAGATAGGAAACTGTGAGATCTCCATAACGAGATTTCTCTGCGACTCTGATAAGAGCATACTGTATCTCATTCCCGCTTCGAAAGTTAGCATTATACGCAGGAAAACTTACTCTGAACCAACCAGAAAGAGATTTCGGGATCTATCGTTTGATATTAGGGATCCAATCCCTGGAAACAAATATTCCGTGAAAGAGTATGAAGTTACTGACGATAGTGAAAGAGTAGAAGTGAGCATACTTATTAGATTGGGTATTGATTTCAAACTTGCAGAAGATGCGAAAGTAAATAAAATCGTCGTAAGCAATTCTGCAGACGAACATGATTTGCTTTGAGAGACCAAGCCCTTACTGAACCCTCTTCACCGGCTTCTGGCATCTGTGATCATGCCTTCAGGGACAACAATTCACAACCAAGCTACTCTGTTTTGCCCTCCACTATTACTAACTCACGTTCTCTCCCAACACTTCTCCGGATTCCTCCCGCTTAGTTCCGTCTCAAGCTCGGGAAGGATCTCTATGAGTGCAGAGACTATACTCTGATCCAGCGGCATTTCAGTCATCATATCAATTGCTTCGACAAAGGAGTAAGCGTCTCGGTAAGGTCTATCGGCAGTGAGGGCTTCGAAGACATCGGACACAGCAATGATCTTAGCCTCTAGCGGGATCTGCTCTCCCTTGAGATCCTGAGGATATCCGGAGCCATCTTCCCGTTCATGGTGCATGTAAGCGTAAGGAATGAACTTCTTCAGGTATTGAAGTGTTGAAGCACTTCCTTTCCGTGCTCTGGATGTCCTTGAATGACTTCCCTTTCAATCTCATCGAGCGGTCCTCTTTTTCTCAAGATCTTATGTGAAATTCCGATCTTTCCTATGTCATGAAGCTTGGCTCCATTAACAATGTCTCGGATCTTTTTTCCAGGCAATCCAATTTTCTTCGCAAGAAGTCCGGCGATCTTCGACAGATTCTTAGAATGAAAGGCAGTGTATGAGTCCTCCATCTCCCACAAGTACATGATCTCCTGAAGACCATGCATCTCATAGTATCTGGAAAGACCGAGCGCCAGCACTTCCATCATAATTAGGACGCCTATGATTCCAGACGCCAAAGAGTGAAAAATCAGCCACTTCGTGAGGTCGTAGCCTTTTACTTCAGCCCTCAGCCCATAGGCAAAAGACTTTGATCCTCCGGAAGTTAAGCTCACTCTTTCATCCAGATGCATCTCAGACAGTAGAGCATCCTTGTCTATGCTGGCGATCACGACTTTATCGGGGATCTCTCTTTCCATCAAGCTGTCATATATGTTGAGATAAAGATAGAGCTCTTGATCAATGTTATTTAGCTTGTATTGTCCTTCAAGAGGTACCTCGAGTGGTCTATCTATTAGCCTGGCGGACCTCAGTCCCGGGAAATCCTGCTGTATTTCTTGGAGCATCTCTTCAATGAAAACATTGTCACCGGAGTTCACCGCGTTATACATCGCATGCCATTGAAAATAACCGACTGATAAAGAGGAAGCAAGATTCTCGACAGATGTCTCGAAAATTCCCGAGTAAATCTCCTGCTGTAGCTTATCGCTTCGTTCTGAAAGACGTGGTACGGCAGCAGCATTAGAAGAACGGTAACAACAAAAATGAATATGACTAGCGTAGGTCTGATGTACCTTAGCTCATCAAATCCTTTCATTTTCCACCTCCCATTGCTTTACTGAACTTGAATAATTTGCTTAATCATAACACTTAATCTTTCGATAGAAACAAAAGAATACTAGCAGTAGCCATATTGAGAGCTTGACAACCGCTCTGTGCAAATAAGTCGAGTTAATTAGTGCGTATTGTTCTGAATGTTAACTGATGTAAAATGACAGACGTGTAGTAATAACATTCAGGGGGGTAGCATTGAAAAGCGGGGATATTGACTATGAGATCCTGAGCATCAGGGATTTTGGAGAAGCTATGCGGAGGAGAAATGTTAAGGTCCAACTGTTTGAGAATAAACCATCAGAAGACAAGCTAAGGGAAATTACTGAAAGTATCTGGCAAGAACATGGCCAGGACGTTGAGGAGCTTACAACTGTGTTCTATTTGCCAGGGATGGATCCGAGGTCAGTGGCTTATGCGTTTGGGGGATGTATGAAGGGGAAGGGGTGCTATCTGTCTCTGAGAGAATGACTGGATAAACTGAAATCAGACCTTTCTGTCTAGTTTTTCTATACAGCTGTGATCTTCCTTTCGGTCTTTCATCTGCATTGGGTACGTTCTGTTGTGTATAATCTAAGCGGTTTTGTTTTACGACTATTGACTAGGTGAAAAATGTCATCTCTATGAAGGATTACGGTAGAGATTTGCGAGAGGTGAGTGCGATGGAATTTAACGTGTACTGTGATGAAAGTTGCCATCTTGAATACGACAAACAGCCCGTGATGGCACTTGGTGCGGTCTGGTGCCTGAAAGATAGTGTACCGAGAATAAGCGATGGGTTAAGAGAGCTCAAGGCAAAACACGGTATATCTAGAGGTTTAGAGGCCAAATGGACTAAGGTTTCTCCTGCCAAACTGGAATTCTATCTTGACCTCATATCATATTTCTTCGCAAATGATAGCTTGAATGCGCGAGTCTTGGTGGTTCCAGACAAATCCATTTTGGATCATGATTCTTACAATCAGGACCACAACACTTGGTACTACAAGATGTATTACGATATGCTCAAAGGGCTTTTCTTCGATAGAGAGTCTAGATACAATATCTACGTTGATGCCAAAGACACACAAGGCGGAAATCGGATAAGAACACTACACGAAATCCTATGTCGCAGCGAATATGATTTTGATCATCGTGTAATCAAGAAAATTCAAGAGATCCGTTCTCACGAAGTGGAGATAATGCAAATAGTTGATCTCTTAGTAGGAGCTTTCGTGTATGCTAATAGACCGATAGAGTTACAGCAAAGTGCCGCCAAGAGATCCGTTGTTGAAATGATTGAGAGTCTTTCACGTCGCTCCTTATCTAGGTCAACGAGTAGAAATGAAAGAAAGCTTAACGTCCTTGTTTGGAAACCAGGGAAAGGTGACCGAACGTGGCAATAAATCTTCCGTATCCTGCATGGGCGCCAGAAAAACTTGACAGAGCCTACTTTGACTCAGATGAAGCGCTAATTGACAAGGCATACGAAGTATTCTGTCAAGATACCCTCTACAACTCGCTGTTCTCTTTCAGAAGGAAGCAGATATTTCTTGCAGAAGTTCAGAAAGAGAATACCAACAGTATTTTGCCTAACTACAAGGGGTCGATACAGAAAGAGCGAACATTTCATCATATAACAAGCGAGGAAATTAAAAAGGAAAGAGACCGAAGAAGATTAGGCAGAGAAAGGGACTTCGAGATAGTAAGATGCGAAAGCGTTCCGTGGATATTACCAATTATGTTGAATGTGAAAGACCAATTCACATGCATATACGACTTCCAGAAGAATGGAGAGACTAGGGTAAATATCTGGAGCAGACCATTAGATTACGTAGTTGTATTGATTAAGAGAGGATCAGTGTATCTTCTTTTGACAGCCTATAATGTTCTCTATTCGTCAAAAAGGAACGATCTGGAAAAGCACTGTCACTAAAAACATGAGGACGCCATAGCGTCCCCCGAGCTCTGTCCACATCATGGTGGATGAGTACAACTATGATAGCACAGTTGTATGCAAAATGTCAACGCTCTCTCTTGAGTAGATTTAATTATGATGCATTCCGCATCTATGCGGACAAATGGTGTTACTGATTGGGAGGAAGAAAATGGCAACCATGTCGGCTTGTATTCCATTGGAAAAGATGGGCTGCTATACATTGTGAAAGGCATTTAAGTAGCCGGGCAGAAGCCCGGCTTCGGTTCAGCTATGTGAATATGCAGTGGCAAAACGAATCATGTTACCCTTTGACTGTTTGTATTTCTCCGGAAAACATCAATCGAAAACTCTGTGAGTTCGTTGAAGTAAATGCTCCCGGCTCTTGTCTGTCGATCCCTGTAGAGTAATGAAATCCATGTTCCGCAGTTCCATGAAGCCGGGTTCTCGATTTGGAGGGATGATCTTAGTATCTTCTTCGCGGAAACAGGCATCTACACATGCTTCTCATATGCCTTCATAGCGAACACATATGCCACAACCATGATTCCGACGCACCAGGCAAGGGCAATCCATATGTCATTGCCAGCGGGCCGGCCAGACAATAAGGAACGGATGGCTTCCACTATTGAGGTCACTGGCTGGTTTTCGGCAAAGGCACGAACAGCCGGCGGCATCGATTCGGTCGGCACAAAGGCCGAACTGATAAACGGCAGGAAGACAATCGGATAGGAAAAGGCGCTTGCGCCGTCCACAGATTTGGCAGACAATCCTGCAAGCACAGCAATCCATGTCAGGGAAAGTGTAAACAAGGCGAGTATACCGGCCACGGAGAGCCATGACAATACCCCCGCCGACGAGCGAAAGCCAATAGTCAACGCAACGAGAATTATTATGACAACGGAGATCGCGTTGGATACCAGAGATGTCAGCACATGCGCCCACAGCAGGGTTGAACGAGCAATCGGCATGGAGTGGAAACGCTCGAGTATGCCCCGCTGCATGTCGATAAACAGCCGATATGCCGTATAGGATATACCGCTTGCAATGGCAATCAGCAGGATACCGGGCAAAAGATAATTCACGTAGTTATCCGTGCCGCTCTGAATGGCGCCGCCGAAAACATAGACGAACAGGAGCATAAGCGCGATCGGCATGACGGCCACCGTGATGATCGTGTCCATACTGCGAAGAATGTGGCGCATGGAACGTCCAAGCATGACGCCCATATCGCCGAAAAAGTGTTTCTCTATCGCTTCCATCTATCTTTCCTCCTTTCTGCCGATGATGGCGAGAAATATCTCCTCCAGAGTTGGCTGTTTCTCCACATACTCCACCTTTACCGGGGGGAAGAGTTTTTTCAGTTCTTCAAGCGTGCCGTTGGCGATAATCCTGCCTTCATGCAAGATGGCAATCCGGTCGGCAAGCTGCTCGGCCTCCTCCAAGTGCTGCGTTGTCAGGAAGACCGTGATGCCGTTGTCGGCTAGCCCTCTGACAATCTTCCAGATCCCGATGCGTGCCTCGGGGTCGAGCCCGGTGGTAGGCTCGTCGAGGAAGATTACCTGTGGTTTTCCTATTAGGCTCATAGCGATGTCGAGCTTGCGCCGCATACCTCCCGAATAAGTTGATACCCTTCGATCTGCGGGCTCGTCAAGGCCGAAGCGCCTGAGGAAATCATCTGCAACCCGACGAGGATCTTTCAGGTGGCGCAGCCTGGCAATCATGACCAGATTTTCTCTTCCGGTCAAAATCTCGTCCACGGCGGCAAATTGCCCGGTCAGGCTGATCGACTGTCTAACATTCTCGGGATGTGAAGCAACATCGAAGCCGTTTACGGTGGCCGTTCCACCATCCGAGTTCAACAGCGTGCTCAGGATCTTGACAATCGTTGTCTTGCCCGCGCCGTTGGAGCCGAGCAGGGCGAAGATCCTGCCTCTTTCCACCTCAAAATCCACGCCCTTTAAAACATGAAGCTTCTTGTAGGACTTATGAAGTCCTTTCACCTTTATCGCAACATTTTGCATATTCTTTGCTCCTCATATGATTGTGACCTTTGATAAATCGGCCCCCATGGCTTTGAGTGATGCGTAGGTAAGCTTGTCCATCATCGCGCCGTCGAAGCTTATGGTTTTGATGGCGCGGTAATACTTCTTGGTCAGGGAAAAAGGCGGTGTAAAGGACACGTTTTTCAGCGTCGCATCCCGAAACGTCACTTCCTTTAGCGCTGCCTCGCCAAACTTGACACCGATGAAGGTCTGCCCGTCCAGGCACAGCCCCGACAGGTCGGAGTGTTTGAAGTCTACGCCGTTGAAAATGCATCTTTCAAAGATCGTTTTTCTCAGGTCGCTCGTTGTAAATTTAACGTTGATCAGCTTCACGTCTATGAATTTCGTTCCCTTCAGCCCGGACGCATTGAAATCGGTGCGAACAAGGATTGACTGTCGGAAGCTCGCACCCGCCAGTTCCAGAGCACAGAAGCTGCAGTCAGTTAGATTTGCGCCGTCGAAATTTACATCGCGCACGTCGCAGGCCTTGAATGAGCTCCCGGTCAAATCCGCGCCCAAAAAGTCGGAGCCGCGCAGATCGCTCGCTTCAAATTTTCCTTTCTGTGCAGTGACACCGGCGAAGTCACTCTTTTGCAATTTTCCCGCGCTGAAGTTGATCAACAACTGCCGCTCCAGTGTGCGTGAAAGGCCCGCGACCTCCCGGACAGTTTGCTCAATGTCGCCTATGCTGTCGACGGTCATCTCAAAAGCCGTTTCATCGTCCTTGCCCTCCTCTTTGAGCTCGCGGAACCGCTCCTGCAAGTCGGAAAGCAGATCGGCCTTAAGTTCGTCCACACTTTTGACTCCATCGTAAGGCGAAAAAACGCCGTTCAAATAGTCTCTCAGTTTCTCATTCATGACATCACACTCCTTCACAATAAGTTGTCCAGCACGCGCTTGGCGTACTCCCAATTGCTCTTGTTACGGGCATAAGTGGCCTTACCCTTTTCGGTAATCCTGAAATACTTGCGCCGTCCGCCCTGAGATTCATCGCCCCAATACCATTCGATATCGCCGTCCGCCTCGAGCCTTCGGACGCTGGAGTACATTGTGGCTTCCTTCAGTTCATAATCGCCGCCCGAACGCTCTGCTATCAGCTTGACAATCTCGTAGCCGTAACGGTCAGCCTCCGAAAGGAGCTTTAGTATCATAGTATCTGTATGGCCACGTAGCAGGTCAGATGCGATTCTCTTCTCACTCATACCATCACCTCTAGGAATATTGTATATCATAGTACTATGTCTGTCAATGTACTGTGTTAAATGAATTACTTTGCAAGAGAGACTATTTGAGAGTTAACTCTACTTCCTCCTTGCGTAACCGGAACTGGCCCTTGAGAATTGTGGCTGAACTGATATACTGCATCGTTTGAACTTCCAGTTGTTCTTGTCACTGCTTGTGCAGTGACTGGCCTCAGCCTAATGCTGAGACTAACACCACAAGCACTCCTGCCGAAGATGAATTACGCCTTCTGGCTGGTCCGCGTCAGCAAATAGGTATTATGCGTGCTCTTTCCTTCCACCCGCTCCTATTAAGATGCTTCCTGCGAAGCAGCATCACTTCCCCGAATAATTTTCCGGGCATCACTTCCTCGCGCCAGCGAGCATCACTTCCTGGCGAAGCCAGCCGGTCCTTGCTCTACCCAGCGTTCAGCGCTCAGCGGTTCTTCTCAGCGGATCTTTGCTCTACCCAGCGTTCAGCGCTCAGCGGGTCTAAGGACAGAGCAACCTGTTTTGGAACTAGTTACTATCTTGGTGCTCTAACTCGGAGAACGGTCAACCGCGTGCTGATTTTTGCCTACCCATTCCTCAATAACCTCTCTGGCATCATCAAGATCAGCAATAGTAATCGATTCGCCGAGTTTGTCTTCGTAGAAGTTCTGAAAGCTTGATCCTCTGGAGCTGGAGAGATCGAGGATCATACCTGCTATGATGTATCTTCGGCTTTGCTCTGGTTTGTCGAGGTTCTCGAGTGCCTTGCCTGCAAGAAAGTAGCTTTTCGGAGTCCGGGGATCGAGCCTCAGCAGCTTCTGAGCCCAGGCGAGGGCATCGAGAGGCCTGTCAGTATCGAGATAGAGATAAACAAGCTCTTCCACAGCTTTCATGTTGTCTTTGTCTTCCCAAAGAGCAGCCCTGAACATTAGTTCGGATTTGTAAGGCTTCTTTCGCTTCTTGTAGATCTTTCCGAGGAAGACCATTCCTTCTATGTCATTCGGTTTCCTGGAATAATGCTCTTCAATAAGAGACTCTGCAGTCTCTGTGTCATCGAAGAGATAAGCGATATGTCCGAGATCCCACAGCTCTTCCTCGTTCAGAGTTACCCAGCTTTCGAACTCGCTCGCAACTGATACGCCTTTCTCAGCCTCAGAAGCGCATTGACTACTTTCTCCATTTAGAACTGTTTCTGAAACACTCTCCTTCTTTGAGAGATCGTTTATTATCTCGCGATAAAGCTTGGCCGCTTCTTTCCATCTTGCATCCAGAAGCAGAGCCATCGTCTTGGTTATTCTGTCTTCCATGATATTTCTCCTTTCGTCGAAATAGTTGTAAGTTCTGAGTTGCAAGAGAACAATCAGTTCCAAGTTCTGAGTTGCAAGTTGCAAGTGAAACCAGTTGCATGAATCGATGATTTCGGCGAAACTTTGATTGATTATCATTCAGAAAAGGAGGTTCTAGCTGTGTCGACGTCTTTCAAAGATCTTCTTGTATGGAACGCCAGTATGGATTATGTAACCAGCATCTACAAGATAACTAGAGACTTCCCGGATTCTGAACGTTTCGGTCTCGCTTCCCAGCTCCAAAGAGCAGCGGTATCAGTCCCCTCGAATATCGCCGAAGGCTCCGGAAGGTATTTCAAGAAGGAGTTTGTTCATTTTCTTTATCAGGCTAGAGGATCTCTTCTCGAAACCTTCACTCAGATAGAAATAGCCTTCAGACTTGGTTACATCCCTGATCAAGTTCGGGACCAGCTCATCGAGACAGGAGAGGAGATAAGCAAAATGCTCAATGGCCTCATAAAATCTCTCAAAGACTGATCTTTCAGCGGAGCTAGGCTCATGAGCAGTTCTAGATCCCTTCTGTTGTACAGTTCTTCTTTCTTGCAACTGAGAACTTGCATCTTGGAACTTGCATCTTGCAACTGCTCTTCACAACTTGGAACTTGCATCTTGGAACTGTTCTTAATCTTCTTTTCGCTCTTCTTGCAACTTGGAACTTGCATCTTGGAACTCATCTCTCGTCCATGCCACATACCTCTCCCTCTTCTTCTCGCGGTAGGACTTGACTCCTTCCAGCCGCATGATCGCGGTCCTCTCGCTCAGTCTGCTGAAGATCCTGGCCCCCACGGTTCCATCGAAATCAGTTAAGTTCAGGTTGGAGGTTATTATAGTTCCAGCCCCCTGTTCATACCTGTGGTTTATCAGTTCGAATATCTTGTCGGTTGTCATCTTGTTTTCCGTCTCGTTGCTGAGGTCGTCAATAACGAGAAGGTCAACCCCCGAACACTCCTGTATCTTCTCGGAGATCGTCTTGAAGTCTCCGATCTTCAAGGAGGGAGCGGTTATGAAGGCTACCGTATCTCCCATATTCACCGCCTCTATCGCAATTCCCGCCGCGAGGTGAGTCTTTCCGGTGCCGTAGCCTCCCAGAAGGACGAAGTTCGATCCTATCTTCCACGCCCTGTGTCTCACATACTTCTTCGAGAGGTCCAGCGCCCTTTCGGTCACTTCATCTTCAGCGATGAAGTTGTCCAGTCTTCTCTCCCAAAGTCCTTTGGGAAGAACTTTTATCAGCCTCTCCATGTTCTCCTTTACCCTCCTGAATTCTCTGTATATCGAGCACTCGTACATGAGGTCGCTGTACTGTGGGTCTTCGCTGGCGTAGATTATATATCCCCCGTAAGGGCACTTCTCCGGACCGGGACAGTTCCTCATGCACTCTTCTATCGCCTCGTCTTTGCTACACGGTGTATTTGAGGAGTTCTTCAAGTGTTTTGGGTTTTTCTCTTGCGGGATTCTTGAACTTTTCGATAGGATCTCTAAACGATCCAGAATCGCTCCAATCTTTTCTTCCATTTCTATTCGCTCTCCTTCCGAATGCGCCCCTTAGAAGAGGCTGCATAAGATATTCGAAGCCTATCTCTTCGAGGACTTCGTGTTTCGATCTGTCTATAGCGATGATCGCAGTCTTTATCTGGGAGGGGTAGCATTTATTGAGGGCCTCTCTCAGCAAGGGAATCCATTCCCTCTCGAAGGGCCCTATTATCGCCTCCCACGTCTCCATAACGTCCCTCTCGTACCTCGAACAGGAGTCGAGATAGGAGAGATCCTCTTGCTCTGCATCTTCCCTGTCCGGATCATTCTTCTCGAACAGCGGAACAATCAGACAACCTTCAGCCCGCACTTCTTCCGGAGGTCCGCCTTCGCCTTTACGCAATTGTTCATTCCCGTTCGATTTGATTCCGGAAACGGCCATTTCGCCGGGAGGAGTGTCTCCGTGAAGAAGCTCTTGCGAATCATTCTCCAATCCTGTTTGCACAAGAGAGACTTTCTTCGTGACTTCAGAAATTTCTTCTTTCTCTCCATTCTTAACCCCTTTTTCCGTTGATTGCGAAAGCAAAGCTTTCGTTTCTCCGTAAGGAGAAAGAATGTTTTTTTCTCTTGTTTTGTTTACTTTACTTTTCTTTAGTTTAGTTTTGTTTATATTACTAGCAGGCGTCGGGTAGGCCTCCGGTAGGTCTCCAGTAGGCCTAGAGTAGGCCTCGGGTATGGTCTCATCTTTAATGACGCTATTCTCTTGTTCATGAACAGACGCTTTCGCAACCCCGCAGGGTGGTGTGTCTTGAGTAGGTCTTGTGTCGGCCTCGGGTAGGTCACGGGTAGGTGTCGGGTGCGCAATTACTGTGTATTTTCCCGGGTTATGTCGGTCACCCGTTTCATACGCCAACAGACCGAATTTACACAGTTTTCTCCTCGCCCTTATGAGCTGGTCCCTGGTGCAGCCGAACACACTCTGAACTATCCCGTTGGGAACTATGAAACTCTCGGGCCATCTAGCGTTATTCGCATAGTCGAGTATGAAGAAATAAAGAGATGTCTCGAGAGAGTTGAACTTGTGTATCTTGTTCGCTATCCAGAAGTTGTTTATAAGTTCTATGTAATTCATACGAAAACCTCCATAGAAATAGTTGTCAGTCAACGGTTCGCCGTTCTCCGAAAGAGCCAGGTCAATGGCCTAACCGCTCTTATGTTCTCTCAATAAACCGCTTCCTTGGACTGCTAAAGGTTCTTCTGCTTTCATCATCATCGGGAGGTGTGATGATGGCTTTTAGATTCAAGGACCTCGAGGTTTGGAAGTTGAGCAAGGACTTCGCAAGGGATATCTACTCAGTTACCTCAACTTTTCCGGAGGAAGAGAGATACGCTTTGGTTTCTCAACTTCGCAGAGCCGCAGTCTCCGTTATGTCTAACATTGCCGAGGGTGCCGAACGGATTAACCGCATGCTCTGGAAACTTTCGAAATCACTTGCTCCTTCCACCTCGGAGAACGGTCAACGGTGAACCGTTAACTCTCTTGGGGTTGGTCAAGATCTTACGTACCCGCTACCCCATACCCCCAGCCTTCAGCGGCGATCAGCGGCTCTCTGATCTTCCCAGCGGGTCCTTGCTCTACCCAGCCTTTAGCGATCAGCGGCTCTTCGAAACCTCCTCACCGGCTTCAGCTTCTCTTTCTTCTCGTACGCTTCTTCGGGAAGATAGTCGACCAGCTCCGAAAGGTTTCTGAACGTGATGAATTTGAATGGATCTGGAAGCCCGACGACTGTATCCAGAGCCGCCTCTCTATCCAGAAGCCTTATTTGAGTGGGAGCTTCATCGCTCGCGTATTCATAGCCATTTATCTCCACCTTTCCTATCCCTTCTCTGTCTATGAATTCATCCGCAAGCTTCTTCATCTTCTTCGCCCCTTCCTGAAAGGCTACTGTCTTCTGAAGGGTGTTCTTTAGAGAGTCACTGTCACTTATCGTGAGATCCTCTCCAAGCTTCTCCATGAGAGGACAGAGTGAATGATACAGGCAGTAGGAGCAGTGATCTCCGGCTTCGGGCGAAAAGTCGCTCTGAAGGATCTGGTTTATCCAGGCGTAGAGATTGATTCCCGCCTCTTCGAGGTTCTCTTTCGTTATCTCTTTCGAGAAGGAAGCGCCCGCTGAAAGAGAGACCCATTCGATCCTGCCTATGTTATATCCCACTCTCGAGAGAGCCCAGGCGTATATAAGAAGCCTCTCCCAGTCGGGATCGCCAAACCCCGCCTTGAAGTGGCAAAGGACGAGGGGCTGGTTGACCGTCCCCGGTCCTCCGTCCTCCGAAAGACCAAGAAAAGCAGATTCAAAGCTCTTTATAGCTTTTTCGGCGAACGGTGAACAGACATCAGAAGACGCTTCCTTATCATCACATTCTCCATTTGAATTAAATTGTGATCTTACGAACCTGCTACCGGTGAGTAGCCCAGGGGGATTTCACCCCCAGGCTCTCTCAGAACCGGACTTGAACCTCTCGATTCATCCGGCTCCCATTATCCAGCCGAATAGAATATCCCCATTGTCCAGTGTACAAATAGATGAGGCTCTCTGCGAGCAAGAGCTTCTAGCCATTTACCCGCTTTTGTACGACCTCTCCTTTTCTTGTACTTGTTTCTTACCCACTGAACTAAGGCTTTGTTTAGCCGACTCAGTACTGTATACATTTCAAATCTGCGAAAGTGTCCGTAGTAGTTTATCCAACCTCTTATTACCGGGTTGATCCTTTCTGAGAGTTCTTCAATACTCAGGTATGACTTGGTTTGAAGTCTCATTCTCCGGATCTTCTGTCTCATCGCCTTCT
>NZ_JWIM01000119.1:0-1819 GCF_002896535.1 Mesotoga sp. B105.6.4
CAGGTACTGATTCTGGCAGTTCATTCATACAAATAGATTACTCAATAATCCCGGAGAGTTTGCCAAGTCATGTTGTTGTAGTGATGAGAAGTTCTGATAACATAAGTTTCTCAAAGCTGTGTGCGCTCTCTTACGAAGAGACTCAGTTAATTGATACTAATGTGCTTTCCGACAAGACATACTTCTATGAACTCAAACTGCTTTCTGATGACGACGTTTTGGATAATGCTAAGACAAATGTAAAAACTGCGGAAGAAAAGGAAGTTACATACGAAACGAGTTATTTATATGGGAATGTAGAGCTTCCTGAAGAGATAGATCCAACAACACTTGTGGTAAGAAACATGGAAAAGGTGGCACCGTTAGATGATGAAGGTAACTTCGAGATAGACGTAAAAGGAGACCAAGTCTCCGTAATGTTCTGCAGTGTCCCCGGGTACAAGATACCGCTTATGACGTTCGTCTCTCCAGAGGTAAACGGAACGAAGCTACAATCTACGGAGACTATAAACAAAGAGACCACCGCAAAATCTCTGCTAATGCTCAACCCGTTTCTGGCGACACCCTTTCCCGATTCTATGGCTAGAGTGAACGAAGCGATAGAAGCCTGCAGTTACCTTCAGACAATAGCGGACCTAATAGAAAGCCTCAACAACGGGGAGAGCGAAGTTGAAGACGAACTGATTGGAGCAATCGAATCTGCCCTGGACGAGATAATCGAATACCTCAACGAACATTATCCAATGGAAGAAATTAGCCCTTCGGGTGCAGCGCCAGTACAGATAACGCTTCCTCTGGTAGATGCGCAGGATATCGGGGTCCGTGAAACCATAGACGTGGATCTGGAACGGGTCGAACTCTCATACACCTTGGAAGAAATAGGCGGGAAGACATACTACGAAGTTACACCGAAAATCCCGGGGGACTGGATTTCGGTGAACAGCGTAGTTATGCTATCTGAACTAACAGAGACACTGACAGTGGAAGAAATGGAGACATTCGATCACACCAGATCAATAGAATCATACATAACCGGGTGGCCACAGATAGGAACTGCGCAAAGCGAAACCTGGTACGGTTGGATAGACTTCATAGGCAAACTGATCGACCTGGGAGTAGACGCAGTATTCGACTACTTTCTGGGGGAAGGTAAGACATCCAATCTACTTATTCCTGCGTGGGAAGAAGGGAAATACGCCTTCAGCTCATACGGAGGCTTTGCAGACATCTCTGAATTAGGGATATTCATAGAGGACCTGTGGGAAACAATTCAAAAGATGAAAGAGGGGGAAGATATAGTCTACTCGAACCTTCCGCATGAACTGGTGTCATTCTATACGATGTGCGCTTTGAATGGACTGGACGTTGGTCTGACAGTGATTTCTACAATCTTCAACATAAGAGGTTTAACAGAAGGAGAGTTTGTTGCAGACGTGGCGGAGGCGATGCCGGAGGCGCTGAGAAAAGGCTTACTGGCAGCCCGATTTGAATTGAAGAGCGATTTGCAGGATATAGGCAAATGGACGAAGTTCATAGGAGAGTATATAAAGAATATCGCAGTAGAATCTCTCACGGCGCTTTCAAAGGCGGCGATGAAACAAGGGGTAGGGCTGATAATAGACGCGGGTAAGGAATTTTTGAGCTACATAACCATAGTTCCCAAAGTTATGTCGATAGTGTCGAACGCGAGCGAAGTACTGGCCAGGATAACTAGTATGGTTGAATTCGTATCTCCGAGAGAGCTCGCGTTCATTACGGTGAGTCAGGAGGATAACCAGCCACCGGTAGTAACAAAAGTGAGCGGTCCATCCGGAACGAT
>NZ_JWIM01000120.1:0-2884 GCF_002896535.1 Mesotoga sp. B105.6.4
CAGGCGTTTTTCACTGAACCTATTTCTGGCATTGAAACAATCTATTCGCCGAGGAAATTCTTTGGTGTGCCTGATGGAGCGTATCTTTACTCTAAATGCAGCATGGACGTGGAACTCCAGCAAGATATATCCTACAATCACTGTGATTTTTTGCTTAAAAGAATCGATCTGTCTCCTGAAGAAGGATATTCTAGTTTTCTAGGTAATGAAGAAAGACTAGACAATAATCCGATACGCAGAATGTCGAAGTTGACTCAGACACTATTGAGTTCCATTGATTATGAGTTTGTAAGGAAAAGAAGAAACGAGAACTTCTTCTTTCTTCATGAAAACCTGAGAGATAAGAATGAACTAACTGAGTTGATTGAAAGCGAAGCCATAGATGGACCTATGATTTATCCTTTTCTGACAAGAGATACTTCGCTACGGAAAAAACTACACAATAACCGTATATATGTTGCCACATACTGGAATGATGTATTTGAAAGAGCTGATGAAAATAGTCTTGAATGGCAGTTAGCAAAGTACATGATACCATTGCCTATCGACCAAAGGTATGGTAATAGCGATATGATACAAGTTTTGAACACAATCTATTGAATTTTCTAATGAAAGGCGGTGTTTCATGGTTTATTTGAGAGAACTGACGGGGTCGGATATTCCTATCATCAACACTTGGAGACAGTCTAGAGAGCTCCAGGACTTTTTCGGCTCTCCCTTCCGCTATATAAACTTGGAGACTGATGAAGAATGGTTTGCACGATACATGAATAACAGAACAAAGGAAGTGAGGTTAGCAATTGTCACTAAAGATGAAAATGAACTAATCGGTATGGCGTCAATAGTAAATATCGACGCTGTATGCAGAAAAGCTGAATATGGTGGAATTATGATCGGTGTACCTTTCAATCGTGGTAAGGGTATTGGAAAACTCGTTACAATGATGCTATTGAGACATGTATTCTATGACCTCAATCTAAACCGCTTTGAAGGAGTCTGGTTAATTACCAATAAGCCTTCCATTGAAATGGGCAAGAAGTGCGGTTTTAAAGAAGAAGGCGTACTCAGGCAAGCAACATATAAGAACGGTCAGTACCATGATCTTCTGCATATGAGCATACTGCGAATGGAGTTTGATGAAATTGCCAAGAATTATGAGTGGCTTTGATAAACCAATATATGTCACGCGTCCTCTTCTTCCTCCACTGGAAGAGCTTTGCAATTCTCTGCAAGATATCTGGGATGCTCAGTGGCTAGCAAACAATGGGGCTAAACACAAAGAGCTCGAGAGTAAGTTGAGAGACTATCTTAAAGTGCCTCAGCTTTCTCTCTTTAACAACGGCACAATAGCTCTTCTAGTAGCTATAAAAGCTCTCGAACTGACAGGAGAGGTCATAACAACACCTTTCACTTTTGCAGCTACGGCTCATTCGATATCCTGGATGGGTCTTGAGCCTGTATTTGTGGACATAGACCCAGTAACCATGTGTATTGATCCAAACAGGATTGAAGAAGCGATTACCCCAAAAACAAGTGCGATCATGCCAGTTCACGTCTTCGGGACCCCCTGTGATGTAAAAGCGATTCAAGAAATATCGGATAAATATAATCTCAAAGTTATATATGATGCTGCTCATGCCTTTGGCACCGAGATAAACGGAACAGGCATAGGCAACTTCGGTGACATAACTATGTACAGCTTCCACGCCACAAAACTCTTTAATTCGGCAGAAGGTGGAGCCCTGGCTTGCAAGAGCGAAGAAATGAAGAAGAAGATAGACCTCCTCAAGAACTTCGGGATCAAGAATGAAGAAGAAGTGATCGAAGTCGGAATAAACGGAAAGATGAACGAACTTCAGGCAGCTATGGGATTGACCGTTCTAGAACATATAGAAGAGGAAAGACAGAAGAGAGCCATCATAAAGCAAACTTACATCGAGAATCTGAAAGATATCCCTGGCATCAAACTCATGCCCGTTCTACCGGGTGTGAGGAGCAGTTATCAGTATTTTGCCATCAGAATCGATGAAGAACAGTTCGGCCGATCCCGTAACGATGTTTACGAAGAGCTCAAGAAATACAACGTCTATGCCAGGAAATACTTCCATCCCCTATGCAGCAACTACGAATGCTACAAGCATCTGCCCTCGGCAGACCGAAACAACCTGCCCATAGCCAACAAAATCGGCAACGGAGTTCTGTCTATGCCGTTTTATGGCGGGTTAACAAAAGAAGACGTTGAGACCATCTGCGAGATTGTGAGGTGCATTAATGAACAGTGATAAACCTCTGGTAAGTGTCTTTATGATCACCTATAACCACGAGAAATACATTGCTCAAGCTATAGAAAGCGCATTGATGCAAAAAACAGATTTCAATTACGAAATCGTTATTGGCGAAGACTGTTCAACTGATAGAACCCGCGAGATTGTTGTTGACTATGCAAATAGGTATCCAGAGATAATAAAACCAATACTTCATGAGAATAACGTAGGTGCCAAGGCAAACTCAGAATCAGTTCGGAAGGCTTGCAGTGGCAAATATGTAGCAATATTAGAAGGGGACGACTATTGGATCGATCCCCTTAAACTCCAAAGACAAGTTAATCTACTCGAATCAAATCCCAATTGCTCTGAATGTCATACTAGGGCAAAGATTGTGAATGAAAACGGATATACACTTCGAAACGCAGTACCAAAGAAACATATGAGAAAGCACAAAAGCACAAAACAGATTTTATTAAGAAATTTCATAAAGACAGCTACTTGTATGTATAGAAACAATAATTGCATTGACTTTAATTATATTGAAACAGACTTCTGGGCGAAAGATTGGTTGTTGCATGTCCTATTATCTAAGTATGGATCAATCTGTTATCTAAATG
>NZ_JWIM01000022.1:0-4827 GCF_002896535.1 Mesotoga sp. B105.6.4
GCAGGATATCACATTGACCAAATCCTCGATAAGTTCGAGGAACTCAATCAAAAGAATTAAAGATCAAAGATCGATTGTTCAATGCAGACACACATTTCCGTTGTCGAATCAAACTAAAGAGTCTCAACGCATGCAACAACGAGTTAAAGAAGCGAGGAAGAAGGAAAAGCATAGAAAAATCGCTAGTAGAAGAGGTTCTAAGCAAGCGGATTATTTACTAACCGAAGTATTGGAGCGTAATTCACAGGAAGAAAGAGCAAAACTAATTGAGTAAAAGGGGATAGATTAATGAACAAGAGTACCTTGATTACTGGTATCACCGGCCAAGACGGTTCTTATCTTGCTGAGCTTTTACTAGATAAGGGTTATGAAGTCCATGGAATAATTAGGAGATCCAGCAGTTTCAATACAAAGAGAATAGATCATTTATACAAGGATCCTCACGAAAGAGATGTAAATCTCTTTCTTCATTATGGAGACCTGACGGATTCGACGAATTTGATCAGACTTATTCAGGAGATACAGCCAGACGAGATTTACAATCTCGCTGCCCAGAGCCATGTGAAAGTGTCTTTTGAGACCGCGGAATACACTGCGAACTCAGACGGATTAGGTACTCTCAGATTACTGGAAGCGATCCGCTTTCTCGGACTAGAGAAAAAGACGAAGTTCTATCAGGCATCAACGAGCGAGCTTTACGGGAAAGTGCAAGAAACTCCTCAGAAAGAAACGACTCCATTCTATGCTAGAAGTCCATACGCAGCTGCTAAGCTATATGCTTACTGGATAACAGTCAACTACAGAGAAGCTTATGGAATCTTTGGGAGCAACGGCATCCTCTTCAATCATGAGTCGCCAAGGCGGGGAGAGACATTTGTCACCAGAAAGATCACAAGGGCAGCTTCAAGAATATCACTTGGTCTTCAAGACAAGGTCTATCTTGGAAACATGGACGCGAAGAGAGACTGGGGATATGCTCCGGATTACGTCAAGGCAATGTGGCTGATGCTCCAGCAGGAAGAACCGGGAGACTTTGTTATAGCCACAGGAGAAACCCACACTGTAAGAGAATTCGTGGAACTGTCTTTCAAAGAAGCGGGAATAGATATTCAGTGGAGAGGAAAGGGCGTTGAAGAGAAGGGGATCGACCCAAAGACGGGAAACATAGTCGTCGAAATTGACCCTGACTACTTCAGACCAACTGAAGTAGAGTTACTCCTTGGAGATCCGGCGAAGGCAAAAGAGAAACTCGGCTGGCAACCCGAAGTCAAATTCAAAGAACTCGTTCAGATAATGATGAAAGCCGATCTCGAAGCCGCAAAGTATGAGAAGTATAAGAAGCAGTACAAGGGATAGTGGAGAGTTGAGGGTGGAGAGTAGTGAGTAGTTGGTAGTAAGTAGTGATTTGAGCGTGGAAAGTTCAGTGTGAAAGGTTTTGAGTTACATGTGTAATGTTAATGCACAATAAAGAACGTTAGCACGGAGGTTTAGAACATGTTATACAAAGACTTGGATGTGTATAGGAAAAGCATTGATTTCGTTGTTGACATATACAAGATCACCGAATCCTTTCCAGACAGTGATAGATTCGGTCTGGTCTCGCAACTAAGGAGAGCCGCAGTCTCTTTACCATCTAATCTAGCTGAAGGCAGCGGAAGAAACGGGAAGAAAGAACTGATAAACTTTCTCCATATAGCTAGAGGATCATTATTTGAAATCGGAACTCAGCTAGAGATTAGCCAAAGGCTAGGATTTGTGAGTCAAGATGACTATGATAAACTCGAAGAAAGACGTGCAACGATTCAGAGAATGATGAATGCTTTGATTTCATCTCTGAGAAAGAAGGGAGAGAACCATGACTGAAGAAGAAAAGGGAGCTTCTACCTCCACGCTCCACACTCAACTCTCAACTGCTTCCAAGATCTACGTCGCCGGTCACAATGGGCTTGTTGGTTCGGCCATTATGAGGAAGCTAGAGTCTGAGGGTTTTAGGAACATAGTCACCAGAACCTTCGAAGAGCTTGATCTGACTGATCAAAAGGCGACGTGGGAGTTCTTCGAGAAGGAGAGGCCGGAATATGTATTTCTCGCCGCGGCAAAGGTTGGAGGAATACAGGCAAACAGCGTATATCCTGCCGACTTCATATACATAAACCTCATGATCGAATGCAATGTCATAAAGGCGTCTCATGAATTCGGAGTGAAGAAGCTTCTCTTCCTCGGAAGCTCTTGTATATATCCTAAGATGGCACCTCAGCCGATAAAGGAAGAGTATCTTCTTTCCGGATATCTCGAAGAAACAAATGAACCGTATGCACTTGCAAAGATCTCCGGCATGAAGATGTGCCAGTACTTCAATAAGCAATACGGGACTAATTTCATAAGCGTTATGCCTACGAATCTGTATGGACCGAATGATAACTTCGATCTGAACACAAGCCATGTCTTACCTGCGCTGATTCGAAAGTTCCACGAAGCAAAGGTAAACAATGCTCCTTATGTTGAAATATGGGGAACGGGTACCCCCAGGAGAGAATTCCTGTTTGTGGATGATCTGGCAGATGCCTGTCTCTTTTTAATGAAGAACTACTCAGGAAACGACTTCTTCAACGTAGGAACTGGAGAAGACGTTACAATAAGAGAACTTGCAGAGCTCATTGGAGAAGTTGTAGGATACAAGGGTGAGTTGAAGTTCGATACTTCCAAACCAGACGGGACACCCAGGAAACTGCTGGATGTGACCAGAATTCATGAAGCTGGATGGAGACACAGAACCGAACTTAAGGAAGGACTCACCAAGACCTACGATTGGTATTCACTTAGTAGATGATGCAGTTAGCACCTGTGGTTAGTGAATTCAAGATTATTCGTTTGATATATCATCTGGGAGAATGAATTGTGACAAAGACAGTTTTGTCCATAAACACCAGTAATCGTGGGAGTACCGGTCGAATAATGACTCAGATAACGAATCTAGCAAGAGAAACTGGTTATGATGCCTACATGGCTTATGGAAGAGGAGATGAGCCATCTGACGAGAAATCGATAAAGATAGGAACAAAGCTCGATATCTATTGGCATGGTTTGGTAACTAGAGTAACCGGAAAACATGGTTTTTCCTCAAAGAAAGCGGCGAAGAGTTTTCTTGAAAAAGTAGATGAGATCGAACCTAATCTCATTCACCTGCATAACATTCATGGCTACTACACAAACATCGAGCTTCTGTTCAGATACATCAAAGCGAAGAGAATTCCAGTGATCTGGACATTGCACGATTGCTGGGCATTTACGGGACATTGTGCGTATTTTGATTATGTTGGCTGCAACAAATGGAAAACAGGGTGTTATAAATGTCCTCAAGTAGATACTTATCCACGGAGTCTGTTCTTTGATCACTCAGAAAAATCATATTGGAAAAAGAAGGAGCTCTTTGAGAATGTTGAGAATATGATATTAGTAACACCGTCTAAGTGGCTAAAAAATCTTGTTGAAGAATCATTCTTGAGGCATCATCAAACAATAGTCATTAACAACGGGGTTGATACAGAAGCGTTTTCTCCGAGGGCATCCAAGAAGAGTTCTTTTGGAATAAGTGAGGATAAGTTCGTAATTCTGGGAGTTGCAGCACAGTTCAGTCCGAGAAAGGGGTTGAAATACTTTCTGGAGATTGCAGACAAGCTGGACGAGAGTAGTGTGATATTTCTTATAGGATTGAATAAGAAACAAATCAGGTCTTTGCCGAAGAACATAACCGGTATTCAGCGAACTGAGAACATAGAGAGGCTGGTTGAGGCCTATTCCATGGCTGATGTTTTTGTCAATCCGACCCTTGAAGATAATTTCCCGACTACTAATCTTGAGGCTTTGGCCTGCGGAGCTCCAGTAATAACATTCAGAACGGGCGGCTCGCCGGAGACAATAGATAACACCTGTGGTCTGATTGTAGATAAAGGAGATACAGGAGGATTGTTCAACGCGATAGAAATCGTGAAGAAGAGAGGAAAGGAAGAATACACCAAGAATTGCAGAAAGCGGGCAATCAAGCGATTTGATTCTGGCGATAGGTTTAGAGAGTATGTCGAGCTTTATGGAAGGCTTCTGACCAAGTATTTCAACTAATGCACTCCGACTTTATGACCTTATTCTGGATTACTTACTTAAATCATTGCTTATTTGTTTATTTAATACAATATTTTAGATAAACCTAATCATCATAAAAACATAATTTGTAATCATATAGATATTTGTAGATAGTGAAGGGGTGTTGTTGTGATAGTTATCACATATACCGTCATTGTTTGTTTGATATTACTGGTGACTAAAATGAGGTTTGGAAGTTTTTTCAGACTGAATTCACTCTTCACCGTCATTTGGTGTACTACAGGAAGCTTATCTTCAATGGGTTTATTTGATTTATTTGCTCCTTCATTAATAATACACTTATATTGTATTTGCATACTCATAATATTTAATCTAGTTTATCTCATACTGAGTAATAATATTACCAAAATTTCTACTGAAACAAGTGTAGAGGAGCAGTATCCGTTAAACAAGCAGAAACTATGCTTTATCTTTCTCCTGAATGCGCTTTCTTGGATATTTATGGCAAAGTTTGTTAGAAGATCAATTGAGTTGATTGCTTATGGCGGACTCAAGTATCTTCGCTTGTTTTCATATGATCCTAATATGGAGTTGGGTACAACTGCAGAATTGACAATTGTTCAAGCTATTGTCGAACCAGTTTTTACCGCTACTATTTTGATTACGGTAATATACACGATAAAAAATAGAAGAAATTTCTACTTGACATTTATGTCGCTAATAGAC
>NZ_JWIM01000023.1:0-1874 GCF_002896535.1 Mesotoga sp. B105.6.4
CCTTGTGGAATCTATTTACAAGCTTACAGAAGGTTTTCCTAAGTCGGAACAGTTTTCGTTATCGGTTCAAATGCAAAGATCAGCTATCTCAGTTCCCTCGAACATAGCCGAGGGATCAGGTAGAATGAGTAGAGGAGATTACATTAGGTTCTTGTATATAGCTAGAGGTTCTCTTCTTGAACTTGATACGCAGCTAGAAATTACAAAGAGATTGGGGTACATTAGTAATGAGCAGTCGGAGAGTATATCCTGCCTCTCAGAGAGCGTACTGAAAATGCTGGATGGTCTAATCTTCTCTCTTAAGAAGAATGTTAAGGCTCCTCTTGTTAAAGAATGTGAGGAAGGCTGAAAGTAGTTAGTTGATCACTTACTACTCACTACTGACTACTTCCTACCATTCCTAAGGAGATGATCCATATGGATAAAACGTCAAAGATCTATGTAGCCGGTCATACCGGTCTTGTTGGTTCGGCTATTATGAGAAAACTAGAATCTGAGGGTTATACGAACATAATAACCAGAACTTTCGAAGAGCTTGATCTGACAGATCAAAAAGCAACACGGGAGTTCTTCGAGAAGGCGAGGCCGGAATATATCTTTCTCGCCGCGGCAAAGGTTGGAGGAATACAGGCAAACAGTGTATATCCTGCCGACTTCATATACATAAACCTCATGATCGAATGCAACGTGATAAAGGCTTCCCATGAATTCGGAGTGAAGAAGCTTCTCTTCCTCGGAAGCTCTTGCATATATCCCAAGATGGCACCTCAACCGATAAAGGAAGAGTATCTTCTTTCCGGATATCTCGAAGAGACGAATGAACCATACGCACTTGCAAAGATATCTGGACTCAAGATGTGCCAGTACTTCAATAAGCAATACGGGACCAATTTCATAAGCGTCATGCCAACAAATCTTTACGGACCGAACGACAACTTCGATCTAAATACAAGTCACGTGTTACCTGCACTGATTCGAAAGTTCCACGAAGCGAAGATAAACAATGCTCCTTATGTTGAGATATGGGGAACGGGTACCCCAAGGAGAGAATTCTTGTTCGTGGATGATCTCGCAGATGCCTGTCTCTTTCTGATGAAGAACTACTCGGGAAATGACTTCTTCAACATAGGAACTGGAGAAGACGTAACAATAAGAGAACTTGCAGAGCTTATAGGAGAAGTAGTTGGTTACAACGGCGAACTGAAGTTCGATACTTCCAAACCAGATGGAACACCAAGGAAGTTACTGGATGTTTCGAGGATTCATAAAATAGGGTGGAGACATAAGACAGAACTCAAGAAAGGGTTGAGAACGACCTATGAGTATTATATTCGGGCAACCAGAATGGTCTAGAGTGCAGATTTGATGAGCGTAAGATAATATGAGGATTCTTTATGATTTCCAAGCCTTTTCGATTCAGAAGTTCGGAGGAATCTCCCGCTACTTCACCGAGATTCTGAAGCGACTGAAAAACAATTCTGAGCTGTCTATTGACATAGCCTGTGTAGCGTCTTCAAATCATTACCTGGTGGACTCCTCATTACTTGTGAAGAACTTCTTTGAAGGTCTTACATTTAAGGGAAAAGGCAAACTTTCAGAAATCCTAAATAGAATGACCTTGAGAGATCGCCTCAAGAAGGGTGAATTTGACATTTTCCATCCAACTTATTATTATGAAATGTATCATCTTTGCCGCAGTAAGAGACCATTCGTGATTACGATTCATGACATGATTCATGAGAAGTTTCTGCGAGATGAACCGGCCTCTGCTGAATTGATTGAGAACAAGAAGATACTTGCACAGAATGCAGCTCACATAATTGCGGTCTCGGAAACAACAAAATCAGATATCGTGGAGTCTTATGGAAGTGGAG
>NZ_JWIM01000121.1:0-3968 GCF_002896535.1 Mesotoga sp. B105.6.4
ATGGTCTGGAGATCTCAACCTGCCTTATGAACGATGTTCCCGGCTACACGGCCGATCTTCCCGATATACTGGCGGAGAAAGAAATAGACTATTTCGTCAGCGGGATTAACGATGCCTATGCGGAGGCGCTGGGTCTTGAAGGAAGCCATAACCTCTTCTACTGGGAGGGCCCGCTGGGGAATCGTGTCCTTTGCTGGGTCAGCAAAGGCAGTTACGCGGAAGGGTATTGGATCAAGAGCCCCTCTCTTCTTCAGAACTACCTGAATAACCTCGAGTTATCGGGCTACCCTTACTCCGAGGTAGCCATAATGGTCGCCTTCGATAACGCAGGATACTTCCCGGGCGCCGTTGCATATCTCGACCTCTACTCGAACTGGAACGATCAAGAAGTCGAGCTGATCGTCTCAACACCTTCAGAATTCATGAGGATTATGGAAGAGAAATACGGAGAAACTGCCAGGGTATATAAAGGGGATTGGTCAGGATGGTGGGAAGTGGTCAAGACCGGAGGGCCGTTCTCGGCAGGTGCATTTCGGCGTGTCCAGGAATTCGCCAAAGAACTCGACGAGGATCTGGAAAGGACCGATGCCCGACTAAAGTCTTCACTCGATATCAACCTGATCCTCTACGGCGAACACACTTCGGCCGTAACTGCCGGATGGCCTGGCAAGCTAACCCTTGAACAAAACATAACATCTAATGCGAGTGTTGTGGAATTATCCACCAAAGCTTATTCCCAGCTTGAGATGCTTTTGCGTGAGATGGCTGACGAGCTTTTGCCACAGGAGATTTGCGTTATTGCTCCGGGCGAAGGTCAGTATTACGTCGAGATACCGGCTGATATCCCTAAGGGCGAAGACCTCTGCCTAAAGATCGGGGGTGAGTTATTCGCGGGAACTCCTTTCCTTCGAGAGTTCACGGATCACTGGAACACTTACAGTGAGGGCTATTGCTTTCTTCTACCGCTGAATAGAGGAGTAAATGTTGTTGAAGTTGCAGGTTATGGAACGAACACCGAAGAAGAATTCGATGTCGACAAGCATACGCTTCTCGAATGGAAAGAGAGTGAGAAAGGTTCAATCGAAGTCATTGCTCCATGCAGCGACGGAAGCTATTTGCATTTCGATTTGCGCCTGGAGTCATATTTGACTGGGAGTCCCAAAACCTTTTCACAAATAGATGCTACAATGTCCTCATATAATAGATCTGTAAACGCGCTGAAGGAGATCATAACGCTGAACTACTGTTCTCTACCCATTTCTCAGATAACGCTGGCTGCAGGTTTGCTGGGCGGTATTGAACTAAGCGTTGTTATTGATAGAAAGGAATTGCCGACCGTATCATACAAAGACCATTCGATAAACTATGTTCTTTCACTGGGAATTGAAGGAGTCGCAAATGTTGAGTACAGAGGGGCCAGATCCTTCTCTACTATGGAAAGCGAGTTAGCTGGGTCGAGACCGCCTTTCTTACCTTTCCAAAGCTACATGCTGCTGGATAGATCAGATGGGAAGACCGTCGTGGCCAGCCGCCAGAGTTTTTCTTTCAGTCTGGATGAAAGGTTGAGGTTCCAGCTTCTAAGGCATTATTCTTACAGTGCCACTTCGAACCTTGGAATTGTACCTCTTGGCGAAAATGAACCAGGTACCCCTGATTATCTGGTCTTTTCGTTCTATATAGATACGGTCGAAAACGGTGGATTTGAAAAAGCCGTCGCATTCGTGAATCTCCCATTCGTGATAGCCGTTGAAACAGATCTGGCAAGCGAAGAAAGGTGGTTGCAATGAGCGTTGGTCTCAAGGAGATAGCTGAACTTGTTGGAGTCTCGGTCTCTACTGTTTCAAGAGCCCTTAGAGATGATCCCAGGGTCAATAGAAAGACAAAAGAAAGGATCGTCTCAATAGCCAGAAATATGAACTACCTGCCAAACCAGGCAGCAAAAAGCTTGATAACGAAGAGAACAATGACAATAGGTCTGGTTCTCCCAAACCTAAGGTCTTTCATGCATGATATATTCGATGGGCTCGAGAGTGTATGCTCACCAGCTGGTTATAACATCCTGCTAGGAGTCTCCGACAATGATCCGGCGAAGGAATTACGAGAACTGAAACTACTGCTTGAGAAACGAGTGGACGGCCTCATTCTTTTCTACGTCGGTGGTATCTTTAACCAGGCATCTATAAGATTCCTTAACAATGTAAGTGTACCGATTGTACTTCTAGACAGGTACATACCCCGATCAAGATTCGACTTCGTCGTGAGTGACAACCGCAACGGCTCGCGGATACTTGTTGAACACCTCGTTTCAAAGGGCAAAGAAAAGATAGCATTCATAACACAGAAAGAAGACGCGACAGCCATCAAGGAACGGATGGACGGCTTCCTTGACGGAGTGCTAAAGTGCCGGACAAGACTACATCCCGAATACCTCGCGTGTGAAACAATGCCAAAGATGGAGAACGGTTACGAGTGTACAAGAAGACTCATGAACCTCGATGATCCACCGCAGGCAATAGTTGGATGCACGGGCGACGTCACTCTTGGAGTTGTCAAATACCTGATCGAACATCCTGAACTTGAGGGAAAGATAACCGTAAGCGGATTCGATGACTTCGACTTCCTCTCTTTTCTCAAGATCCCCGTGACCACGGTTGCACAGAAGACAGGTGAGATGGGCCGACAGGCAGCCACGATTCTCCTGGAGAGGCTGTATGGAGATCCAACAGGGCAAAGAAGAGTCTTCCTTGAAACGGTGCTTGTGGAGCGGTAAGACTGTGGGGCAATAACGTGAAATCTGTTTTGGTCAAAGGAGATTCAATAAGAATAGATATTCAGTTCACAGACCTTCTGAAGAGATCCGAGCTTCGGCCTCGCTTGGTGATAATTGCCAATTCGTCAGAGAAGAGATGCAATATAACTATCTCACAGAGAGAACAAGAGAGCTCAACATCTGTCGCTCCGGGTGAGTCGGAAGAGTTGTTCACAGTTGAGAGTGGCCCGGTCAAGATCATCGTTGCATCTTGTCAGGAGAGGTTGGAGGAGAGTATAGAGCTTGACCGGCCAAGGATAATTGATTTCAATCTACTAATGTTTTCTCACGTTGACCTTGGTTACACGGCCCCCATAAAGGAAGTCGAGAGACTCCAGGCTCATTACACCGCAAAGGCGATTCAGTTCTACAATGACAGCTTGCCCTTGCCGGAAGAATCGCGATTCAGGTGGAATATTGAAACGACCTGGGCCTTTTCGTGTTTCGAAAAGAGATACGGTCAAGCCGATTATGAGACGGCCCGTGATCTGCTGAAAAGGGGAGAATTTGGAATTGGAGCGCTATTTCTTCACCATTATGCAGACAGGACAGAGTTCGAGGAACTCTTCCATTCTCTGGAGAGAACCAGGTCGCTAAGAGCATCGGGTATGAAAATCAAGAGCGCCTTTCTCAGCGATGTACCAGGGGTGAGTACCGGACTCCTGGAGCTACTCTTCGATACAGGTGTGGAAAATTTATTCATGTCGATAAACAATTTCGTGGCCCCTTTCAAGGAATACACGAACCTGAAGTCGCCTTTCTGGTGGAGGCTTCCGAGTGGAGCAAAGATACTCGCCTGGTTCACGGATGATCCTAAATGGGCCTACATTGAAGGACATAGATTCTTCGGAAGCGATATTGAAACCTTGAAAGGCGAGGTTATAGACAAACTCGCTTCACTCGATGTCAGAGAATATGAATTCCCGGTCTATGCAATTCCAATGGCAATCGACAACAGAGAACCTATATTCACGCCGGTCGAACTGATAAAAGATTGGAACGCCTCGTGGAGAAACCCGCATATCTCCACAGCAACGATCGATAGTTTTTTCGATAGACTTAGACCTTGGTGTTCAGTAATTCAAGACGTAGAAGGTGAATTCAACGGATGGTGGACTTCTAATATTCTGGCTTATCCCAGGGAGAACTCACTTTCTTC
>NZ_JWIM01000053.1:0-2349 GCF_002896535.1 Mesotoga sp. B105.6.4
CTGCGCAGCAGCATCACTTCCTCGCGCCAGCGAGCCTCACTTCATGCCGAAGGCAGCCTTGCGTATTATCCGCTCTTTCCTACCCCCAATCTGCCACCTGCTACCACGCTTCTGCTCGCGAACACCTTGCCTTGGACTCTCACATCTCACTGGGGATACTCCTTCACTCTTGCTACGGAGCTCCTCTCTATCAATTCTGGTTTGTGAACAACTCTGTGAGTATTGGAGCCATTTAGCATATCTAGAAGAATCTCGACTGATTTCCTTCCTACCTCTTCTTTAGGGTGGGCAAAGGTGGTGAGGACTTCTCTGAAATCCCCGATTGGTCCGTCATCGAATCCGATTACGGAGATATCTTCGGGTATATTCAAGGCCAGTCTTTTGGCTACTAACTGAAGCTGAAGAGCGGTCGCGTCATTGTAGCAGAATACTGCTGTCGGACGCAGCTGAGCGGGGAGAGACATGAGTTCGTGAGCTATCTGCATAGGCGCTCCAGTGAATTCCGAGACGTTGAAGGACTTCTCGTAAATCTTTGTGAACCCAAGCTGCTTGCAACGGTCGACGAAACTCTTAGCCCTTATGACACCAGGCAGATGTGTTGACTTGTAGATTACAGCAACTCTCTGGTGACCGTATTCAAAGAAGATTTCCGATGCCTTTTCTCCTCCATAGGCGTCATCGAGGACATTGCAGCTTACGTTATCAATATTCCAGTCACTGTGGACGAGAACGATCTTCACTCCAGATTTGGCCATCGACTTTACGAGATCCTTGTTTGACCTCTTAGTCGCGCTGTAGACTGGGTCGATTATCAAGCCCTTCACTCCTGATTCGATCCACTCTGAAAGAATCTGCCTCTCCTTCACTGGATCTTCAGCCGAATTACCTAACAACATCTTGTATTCGTTCCGGAAGAGATGGTCTTCAGCTCCGAGAACAATATAAGGGAATATGTAGCTGGTTATCTGTTGCACAAGAATGCCGACAAGGTGGTTGTCGTGTCCATAACTGACGAAGGTTCCAAGGCCCGGTCTTCTTACGATAGCCGCTTCGAAAGAGAGCCGATCCAAAGCTTTTCGGACTGTCTCTCTGCTGGCACTAAACTTGTTCATCAATTCCTTCTCTGTGGGGAGTTTATCCCCGACGGAATATTTCCCGGACTTGAGTTCTTCGAGTAAGTAACGTTCAATGAGAGTGTACTTCGGAGTGATGGCAATCGCCCCCAGTTAGAATGTACGTACATATAGGATTTTACACTTCAATGTTAGTTGAGTCAAGTTTTCTTAGCAAGGACCTAGCCTCGATCGATATTTGCCTTTCAAAGGTTATACGGAGAACAGTCCTTTCTGACAGAAAAGAGAACACCTGCCGGTGAGAATAGCCGTAAGGTCCTTTCTGAAGATTCTTTTCGAGAAGATCGAGATGATATACTTCAATCGGGAGGTGGAAATGATGAAGAAATTACTGCTTGTAGTATTGATGGTTGTGGTTCTTTCTGTTTCTGCGTATGGATACACTTTCAACTCAAACAATATCGGAGCTTCAATCGCATACTTTCCCTTCATCCTTCAAACCTACTCGGCAAGGGGATATTATCACTTCGGTTTCAAGATAACGAATCCCTGGAGTATTGGCCCGATAGATTTTACTCAAGTTATGTTGTATGCCGGTCCCACAGTTTCCTACAGCTATGACAACGTTCATCACAGTTTTGAGGCAGGCATCAGCGGAAGACTCTTTTCTGGAATCGAAAATCTTTCTTTCAATCTTTTTGGCAGAAGATTCATGATTGCCGTGGGCCTAAGAGGTTCATCTACCTTCTCTTTCTCGACACTGAAGCTTGCAAAGCCTCAAATATCACCGGCTCTGAGCATTATCGATGTCACCAAAATGACAGACAGAATGAATTACTCGTTGTTCTTCTGGCCGCTGCCGGTGCTCCTGGGATTTGATCTGTACTTCTAATTGTTCAATGATGTTGTTCCTCAGTGCTCTTGCTTCCTACAATAATAGGAGTTCGCAGAGAAGAATGAGCTCTTCCGGGTGAAGGATTTTTCTGATATGAAAATTACTAAGAGGATGTGATCCGCTTATGAGAGTATTCTCTGTTATGGGCAGTCCAAGATTGAAGGGCAATACTATGCTTGTCCTGGATAATTTCATGAAGGGAATTAGAGATGGACATGATAAGCTGGAACTGAAATCCGTCTTTCTTCATGGTAAAAAGATCGAACCGTGTGCGGGTTGCGACAAATGCAAGAATGATGGCGAATCCTGCGTAATTGAAGATGACATGCTTGATCTTTATGGTGAAGTCGTTGCCGCCAATGTGATTATCTTCTCTACGCC
>NZ_JWIM01000012.1:0-4253 GCF_002896535.1 Mesotoga sp. B105.6.4
ACTGTTTCTTCGGTGATTTCTTCGAGCCCACCCTATAATCCATTTATTCTTCCAGGTTGATGTGTCGTCCGGGTATGCTCTTTCCCACGAATTATAGATCGCGGATAGCGCTTCCTCCTCATCGGCAGCTTTAAGTAGTGACCAAGAAAGGTCTTCACAGGTGGGTTGTATCATCCGGCCCAGTTCAAGCGTCATCGTGACCGGGAAGGGCAAGCTGCGTTGTGTAGAGGCTGTAATAGAAACTCTTCATACGTATCAATTCATCGTGAGTGCCGGTTTCAATTATCCTTCCATT
This sequence comes from Mesotoga sp. B105.6.4, assembly GCF_002896535.1. Taxonomy (NCBI): domain Bacteria; kingdom Thermotogati; phylum Thermotogota; class Thermotogae; order Kosmotogales; family Kosmotogaceae; genus Mesotoga; species Mesotoga sp. B105.6.4. The sequence goes on from NZ_JWIM01000012.1 coordinate 296, forward strand.
GTCGATCACGTAAATTCTGTCTGTGTTCTTGATTGTACTGAGTCTGTGAGCCACAACGAAACTGGTGCGGCTCTTCATAAGATTCCGCATCGCCTCTTGGATGTGCATCTCCGTTCTGGTGTCGGCATTGCTTGTAGCTTCATCGAGTATGAGTATCTAGGGATCTATGAGCATTATCCGGGCGATCGCCAGCAACTGCCTCTGGCCACGGTTTATGCTGTCGCCGTTTGAAGAGACAACGGTTTCATACTTGTCTGGAAGGCCCATGATGAAATGATGAGCATTTTCCATCTTGGCTGCCTCGACTATCTCTTCATCTGTTGCATCCTGCCTGCCGTAACGTATATTGTCCTTTATGGTGCCCATGAAGAGCTGGGTATCCTGAAGAACGATTCCAAGCTTTCTTCTGAGTTGCTCCCTGTCAAAGCTCGAAATGTCGTGGCCATCGACTGAGACTCCTATCGCTCTCATAACCTCTGCTTCGGTCTGTGCATCCAGGGCGCTTGCGCTATCGTCGAAGATTATGATAGGAGATCTCGTGGCGACTGCTCTTGCAATGGTCATTCGCTGTTTTTGACCTCCTGAAAGATTTGTCGCCATCTGGCTGAGTTCAGTGTTGTATTTATCGGGGCGAGTGCCGATGAAATCAGCAATCTTAGCTATCTCTGCAGGCTTCTCGATTTCTTCTTCGCTTGCCTCCGGTTTGCCATAACTGATATTATCTCTGATCTTTCCGGAGAAGAGGATTGACTCCTGGAATACCATTGTAATATTCCTTCTCAACTCATGCCGAGATACATCATTGATATCGACTCCATTGAGCAAGATGCGGCCGGAATCAACTTCATAAAGACGGGGCAGAAGACTAACCAGTGAAGATTTGCCCGATCCGGTGTCTCCAAGGAACGCGACTGTCTCACCCTGGTCTATTTTGAAGTTCAGATTGTGAAGCATCTTGTTGGCTCCGTTTCCGTAATTGAAGTCAACGTTTTCAAAGACGATAGGACCTCTAAGATCATGGGATTTTCCGGCCTTTACGTCCTCTTCTTCCGTTTCGTCAAGGACTTCTGCGACTCTTTTTGCAGAGGCCTGAGCTCTCGAAACAAAGATCACATCATGCCTATCATCATCGACATAAGCATTCTGCCCAGGTAGTTTACAAAGCCATCATCTAGCCGGTCTGCATTCCTCCGGCTTCCACCTGAATTCCGCCGAACCATATTACTGCAACTATGCCTAGATTCAGTATGAGTGAGAGAAGCGGCATGATAATCACCATGGTTCTCGCCGCCTTCATTGCAGTTGCGGAGTAGATTCATTTGCGGCGTTGAACTTGCTTGACTCGAACTCGGCAGAGGCGAAAGACTCCACGACCCTTATTCCAGACAAGTTGTCTCTTACACGAGTGTTCACGTTGTCCATTTCCTGCTGCACTCGAGAGAAAAGAGGCAATACTCTCTTCATAATGGCGAAAGTAAGATATGTGACAAGAGGGATTATCACAAGGAAGATAAGCGAGAGTCTCCAACTTATCAGTATGAGACTTCCAATGAACAGCATTGGAGCCCTAACGAACATCCTTAGAAGAATCATCACGAACTGCTGAAATTGAACAATATCATCTGTGATTCTTGTGATAAGTGATCCGGTTCCGTATTTGTCTAGCTTTGCGCGTGACAGATATTGTACCTTCGTGAAAATGCTCCTACGGATATCTGCGCCTGCGTTTTGAGCCGCTATCGACGAAAATATTACGCAGCCGATTCCTCGTAGAACAGCGACAAAAGTTGTCATTAGCATTTTGTTTCCCGCGCTCACGATTACGTCAAGGTCCTGATTCATGATTCCGACGTCTATGATTTCTTCAAGCAACTTCGGCTGGAAGGGATCGATGGCAACTTCTAGGAACATTGCTAAAGGAGCCAGAACGGCGAAGATCCAGTATGGTTCGAGAAATTTGAAGAGTCTTTTCATTTAGTCTTCCACCCCGCATCAGTTTGGTTACATTGGAGATGTATTAAATCTTTCTTGCCAGGAGAGTCTCTTTCAGTCTGACAAGGAAGCGTTCAAGCAGGACACGTTCTTCAGGCGAGAAGTTCGAAAATGTCTCCTCTTCAACTTCAAGCATTGTTCGCTCAAGTTCGACCCGGATCTCTCTGCTCTTCTCTGTCAAATAAACCCTGAATACTCTCAAATCCAATCCGTCCTGACTCTTCTTAACAAACCCCGACGACTCCATTCTCGGCACCATTTTGCTCACAGTCGCCGCAGAAAGGCCCATTTCGGTAGTGATTTCGCTTACCGTCCTTCCATCTCTCTCAAAAGGAGGAAGAGAAACGGCGGCTGACCTCGATGAAGAACGAATCTGGAGAAGATTAAGCGCTTCTTCATGAAGTTCGCCCTGCAGACATCTATCAGATGATATACTTTTCACTGTCAGACCCGTACGAACAGGCGGATCTATGTTGAGGTGAGACTTGGAAAGCGATAGAGGACACTATTTAGGGTTTATCTGGCACGCCTCTTTTCTTGCACTGACAATGGCTTTTGTTGAGGTGAATACGGTCCTTCCTTCAATGATCTTGGAGGCAGGTGGAGGTAGTTTCGCAATCGGTCTCGTTACTGCAATTTCGACGGGGATTCCTCTACTGGCTCAAGTAGTATTCGCTGGATACCTTATGTCCAAACCGATGAAAAAACCGTACTTGCTTCTTGGCATCTATTTAAGAGTCGGCGCTCTCTTTTCCATAGGCTTTCTCTTGCTTTCATCTATCGGAGGAATCACACTTCTTGTACTCCTTTTTTCCATAATCTCCGTTTTTTCATTTGGAGGTGTCTTCGCGGGAATCAGTTATACTCATCTGCTTGGTCAGTCAGTAGTTAAACAAGATAGACGCAGCTTCATGTCGTACAGACAGATTGCCGGCAGCGCACTGTCGCTTCTCGGGGGCTTTGTTGCAAAGTACATTGTTGGAAACGTGAGTTATCCGGCCAACTACTCGCTTATGTTCTTTATTGCAGGAAGTTCCCTGTTTGTTGCTTCGCTTGGATTCGTGGGAGTACGCGAAAGGGAAGTTCAGGGGATGGAAATTCCTGGATTCTGGAAGATCATGAAGAGCATTCCAAAAACACTGAAGGACGATGCGAACCTCCTCAACTACATTGTCTTTAGCAATCTCACCGGGTTCGGATTGGTGCTGATCCCATTTTATGTTCTCCTGGCGAAGGACAGCTTCGGGTTGATGGGAAGCGACGTGGGCAGTTTTCTCCTGTTTCAGATGATAGGTATGCTTGGAGCCGGTGTGCTATGGAATCGCTTTCTTAAAAGGAGAGGCTTGAAAAGACTGCTTATAACCTGCGCAATAATTGGCAGCTCGATTCCGCTAATTGCATATCTTCTCTCCACCGCCTCGCCGGACTTCTATCTTATAGTCTTTTTGCTTTCAGGGATCACCTTGAGCGCGAGAAAGATCGGATTTGAGTGGCTTCTTATCGAAATCTCCAACAACACGAACAGAGCTTTGTATACAGGCGTATCGGGTGCGCTCAGTCTGGTGACTGCTCTCCTCCCTCTGATCCTGGGTAGTGTGCTGCGGCTTTTGGGCTTTCCGGTCGTTCTGGTTATCTCCAGCATAGCAATTGCTTCGGGGGTGCATTTCATAAGGAAGATCGATATCACTGATGATTTGGGATGAAGGAACTGCTGCTTTGCGCAGCTCAAATCCTCGTTTGAGTAGTAACAGACTTCGACCTGCCCAACATCTTTGTAGAAAAGAAACTCGCTTGCAACGTGTGCGGAACTTCCTGGGCTTTGAGATTATGAAAGCAGAAAAGTCAAAGAGAGTGCGATCGAGGCAGTTTTGTGTTGGCCGCCCTCTTCAGTGTGAGGAGAACCCGTGTTCGGTCATCTTGAAAAGCACGCCTGGCTTCTCCTGTCTGGTGACTCGATTCGGAGGTC